>JBFHGP010000087.1:0-8543 GCA_041583035.1 Flavobacterium sp. | reverse complement strand
CGACACATAAGACCGCCCATTAACGCCACTCAAAATATCGTTGATTACTGGCACAGTTGCTTCCAAATCATTTTTGGCCTGCCCAATAGTTCCGTTTCTATAAATCGGAAAAGTCAATGCTGGCCCTATATAAGAATAAGCAACGGTTTTTACACCCTCAGCCAATACTCCAGCTTTGGCAAGATCTTCCATCCAAAACTTCCAATCTTCACCGCCCATTACAGCAATTGTATTGGCAATATCTTCATCTTTATCTACAGGTTCGATAGAAATATCTGTCACCTTACCTGTGTGAAAATCAACAGTTTTGTTGGTAAAAGTTTCGCCAATAGGCTTAAGCACAGACGAATAACTCACCCCAGTTTTTGGATGTGTACGACGTGGTGAAGCCAAACTATACACAACCAAATCTATCTGACCTAAATCTTTTTTGATCAAATCGATAGTTTGTTGTTTAATTTCGTCCGAAAAAGCATCGCCGTTGATAGACTTTGCATACAAACCAGCAGCCTGTGCTTCTTTCTCAAAAGCAGCACTATTGTACCATCCCGCTGTAGCAGGACGCCCAGCTGTGGCTGGTTTTTCAAAAAACACGCCGATAGTTGCAGCATCTGAACCAAAAGCAGCAGAGATGCGCGAAGCGATACCGAATCCGGTAGATGCGCCAATCACCAAAACTTTTTTGGGACCGTTATTTATTTTTCCTTTAGATTTTACGTATGCTATCTGCTTTTCGATATTTTTTGCAGCACCTTCTGGATGCGCTGTCAAACAGATAAACCCTCTTGTTCTCGGTTGAATAATCATATCTTACTATTTTTCTTTAGGTTAATTCTAGGATAAAACAATCGATTTATATACCTAAATAATTAGTTGGGTTAATATTTTTTAATTCCGTTTTGATTTCGTCAGAAACGTTCAGGTTTTCGACAAATTGTTGAATACTACTTTTTGTAATCGCCTCATTGGTACGCGTCAAATCTTTCAAAGCTTCATAAGGATTTGGATAGCCTTCTCTTCTAAGAATAGTTTGGATAGCCTCTGCAACGACCGCCCAGTTATCATCGAGATCTTGCATGATAGCTGCCTCATTGAGCAATAATTTATTCAACCCTTTGAGTGTAGCCTCAAAAGCGATAATCGTATGCCCAAATGGCACACCTATATTACGAAAAACGGTACTATCAGTAAGGTCGCGCTGCAATCTAGAGATTGGCAATTTGGCCGACAAATGTTCAAAAATAGCATTGGCAATACCTAAGTTTCCTTCAGAGTTTTCAAAGTCAATTGGATTTACTTTGTGCGGCATGGCAGACGAACCTATCTCTCCTGCTTTGATTTTTTGTTTGAAATATTCCATTGACACATATGTCCAAATATCTCTATCCAAATCAAGAACGATGGTATTGATACGTTTGAGTGCGTCAAACAACGCAGCAAAATGATCGTAATGCTCTATTTGTGTGGTCGGAAAAGAATGTTTGAGCCCTAAAGTACCCTCCACAAAATTTTCGCCAAAAGCTCTCCAATCGTGCGTTGGATAAGCTACGTGATGTGCATTAAAATTACCCGTAGCTCCACCAAATTTGGCAGCAAACGGAACGTTATTCAACAAACGTAATTGTTCTTCTAAGCGCACAACAAACACTTGAATCTCTTTACCCAAGCGAGTTGGCGAAGCAGGCTGACCGTGTGTTTTGGCCAACATCGGCACGTCTTTCCACTCGATACTCAACTCTTTGAGCCTAGTGATTAAATTAATCAACAAAGGTTTGTACACATTGATAAAAGCGTCTTTGGCAGAAAGCGGAATCGCTGTGTTATTGATATCTTGTGAAGTTAACCCAAAGTGGATAAACTCTTTGTATGCCTGTAATCCAAGACGATCAAAAGCTGATTTGATAAAATATTCAACCGCTTTTACATCGTGATTGGTGGTTTTTTCTATTTCTTTGATTGCTTGAGCGTCATCTGCAGAAAAATCTCTATAAATATCTCTGAGATCGTCAAACAAATTTTTATCTACACTAGCCAATTGCGGCAAAGGCAATTCGCACAAAGCGATAAAATACTCAATCTCGATAAGCACTCTATACTTAATCAAGGCCTCTTCTGAGAAATAATGAGCTAATGGTTCTGTTTTTTTTCTGTATCTGCCATCGATTGGCGAGATTGCGTTTAATTCTGTTAGCATATCTACATTCATTGATGTTGTGCAAATATAACTATCATTTTTTAGATTTTGGACTAGATTTTGGATTATCAACAATAAATAAATGTTTGCTGAAATAAAAAAACACAAACTTTACACAAAAGTTATATTTTTCGGCTTTTTTGTTGTGCGACAAACAAGTTGGCATAAAAAAACACCTCAAAAAAATTATATTCTTTTGAGGTGTTTGATAGATGTTTGTCAATTATTTAGACCATTCAGCAATAGACTGTTCATTCATCTTTACATATTCATCGTTTCCGGCTTTTTTAGCGCCTTTGATAGATTGTTCGGCTGTGCTTATCGCACCACTTTTGTCGCCCAAATGAGCTTGTATAAGTGCTTTTTGTCTCAAAATATAGAATGGAGCTTCTGCTTCACCACCAGACATTTTGATACTTTGCTCTACCATTTCGAGTGCTTTGTCCACAGCAATACCTTCTGTATATAAATATTGTGCGGCCGAAAAATAATCTCTGGCTGAAGCTTTTTCATTCAAACCTTCTTCAATGCTTTGCATCGCTTTGTCGCGAGTGGGTACTTCAAAAGGTAAAAACACATCGGTTTTTTCCCACGAGATAACCAATTCACCTTTGTCATTACTCAATGGGTTTACGTCGATACGCAAATATTCTGTAAAACTGGTTGATGGTTTTACAAATGCCTGAGTTTTCATCACCACTTTACTGTCGTCCCATTTTTGCGGCACTCCCCAGTTCTCTGTATCTTTATAAAAAATCACCGTCCAGTTGTTTTTTTCTGGTACTGTGTACAACGCATATTTTCCTTTTGGCAATATTTTTCCGTTAATAGCAATATCGTCAGAAAAAGTAATGGTAGTGTTTTGGTTTGCTCCTGTACGCCAAATTTTTCCGTACGGAATCATTTCTCCAAAAACAGTACGTCCTTTTACTCCAGGGCGCGTATAATCAACAGCTACACTTGTAAGACCAACTACTTGTTCGCTTTGTGATTTCAAACTTGCTTGTGGCACGGTTACTTGTGCATACGTTGATAAACTCATTGCCATTATGGCTGATAAAAATATTTTTTTCATGGTTTTATTTGTTATAATTATCTAATCCTGATTGTAACCAATTGGCATACTCATCCACGTCTGGTGTGTAACCAACCGGTGTTGCCAATTCATTTTCATTTTCGTCCATGATAATGTAATAAGGTTGGGCATTTACTTGATATTTCTCTATCTGAAAATCGCTCCATTTATTACCTATCGTGCGTATTTTTTTACCTGTTGTTTCCGAAATATACTGTTCGTCTTCAGGTAAATCTTTTTTGTCGTCAACATAGAGAGAAATCAACACAAAATCGTTTTTCAACTTTGACAACACAGCCTCTTCAGACCATACATAATCTTCCATTTTTCGACAATTAACACAAGCAAACCCAGTAAAATCGAGCAAAATTGGTTTTCCTACTGATTGCGCATAATCGACACCTTTTTGATAATCGGTAAATGCCGCAATACCATGAGGTCCTTCTTTGGCTCCTTCTGGCAACTCTTGCGCAGCGGCACTTGTACCACCGCTACCCACACCGTGTGGACTCTCAGAGTAAGTCATTGGAGGTGGAAAACCTGAGATGAGCTTGAGCGGCGCTCCCCAAAGCCCTGGAATAAGGTAAATGGTAAAAGTTGAAACCAATAATGCCATAAACAATCGGCCGACAGATAATTTTTCGACCAAACTATCGTGTGGCAATCGTATTTTGCCTAACAAATAAAAAGCCCATGTACCAAAAACAGCAATCCAGATGGCGAGAAAAACTTCGCGTTCTAACCAATGTTTTTGCAAAACCAAATCGGCATTAGACAAAAATTTGAAAGCCAAGGCAAGTTCTAAAAATCCTAAAGAAACTTTGACAGTATTCATCCATCCGCCCGAGCGCGGCAAGGTGTTTAACCACCCTGGGAACATCGCAAAAAGCATAAATGGCAAAGCCAAAGCTAATGAAAAACCAAACATACCCACAAGTGGTGCCAAACCACCTTTAGATGCGGCTTCGACCAAAATGGTACCAACGATTGGCCCTGTACAAGAAAATGATACTACTGCCAAGGCTAAAGCCATAAAAAAGATACCTATCATTCCGCCACGATCTGCCTGACGGTCGATTTTGTTTGCCCAAGAATTAGGCAACATGATTTCGAATGCGCCAAGAAAAGACACCGCAAAAATCACCAATATCAAGAAAAATATTACATTAAACCATACATTGGTAGACATCGCATTGAGTGCGTCTGCACCAAAAATTTTGGTCACGATTAACCCTAAAACTACATATATTACAATAATTGATACCCCGTAAATAATGGCGTTGCGGATACCTTTGGCTCTGTTTTTACTTTGTTTGGTAAAAAAACTTACCGTCATCGGAATCATCGGAAATACACATGGGGTGAGCAAGGCTGCAAATCCTCCCAAAAAAGAAGCTATGAAAATCCCCCAAAAACTTCTACCTTCTTCTGTATCAGCTGGCTTATCTGTCGGTGTAGCCTTAGCTTCTTCGCTATTTGATTGCTCATCATTTTGAGCAAATTCTTCAAAATTAAGCACTTCTTTAGAAGACAAATCTTCTAAATCGAAAGCAAAATATTTTTCTTGATTGATACAAACATCTACACAGGCCTGATAAAACAAGGTAAGTTGAATGTTTTTTGCCTCAGGATTAGTCACCTTTACAGTTTGGGTAAACGTCACTTCGTCTGCAAAATAATATTCGTCTACTCCAAAAACTTCATTAAACTGTGTTACATATTCCGACTCTTTTGCCTTCCCAACTGGCTCATAATTACCTTCAGCGTTCTCAAAAATAAATTCGGTAGGCAATGGCCCCATCTCGGGAGTAAACTGTGAATACATATGCCAATCGTCTTCAATAGTACCTTTGAGCGTAACGACATATTCGTTGTCTGCAGATTTTTCTATTTGAGACTCCCATTTTACGGGGTCTTGAATTTGGGCAAAACCTATGGTTGCCAAAAACAGGGCTAAAATCGAAAATAATGTTTTCATTCGGGAATATACTTAATTTTTAATTGTTTTTTTGTTGAACTGGTAACGGCATATCGCTGATCCATTCGATGACCAACTACCCAAACCACTTGATTTTGGTTATCTGTCAATAACCACGTTTCTTGTTTTTGAAACACGGAAAATTTCTCGTCTTTAAAAAATTTGCTGAGTTTTTTTTTGCCTTTCATCCCCAACGGATAGAAAAAATCTCCGTTTTCCCACTTTCTTAATTGCAACGGAAACGTCAATAAAGACGCATCAACAACTATTTCATTTTTATCATCGGCAATAAATTTTCCTTCAAAAACATCCAAAGTTAATGATATTGGTTCAGAAATCACCTTTTTGTCGATAGTAATTTTGTAATTATCTTTCGAATTTGTCACCAAAACAGGTTTAACAATCAATTTTTCTCTGTCTTTGAGTAAAATATGTGTATTCGAAAAAATTTGTTTTCCGCTCGAAGCATCCAACAATGAGACTATATCATCCCAAGCCGAAAAATTGTACTCGCGCAACAATTGATACAAGATTGCCTCTGTATGCTGATGCGCTTTGAGCAACGCAATATCTATCTCAACTTTATCATTCTCTTTAAAAGTTACCGCCTTTTTTTTGAAATCTTCTACGGCTGTATGCAATAAATCATTGGTTTGTTCAAGATTCTTTTTGGTCTGTAAAAATGTTTGTAAAAACTGCGGGTTTATAGATTCTAAAATAGGCACTACTTGTTGCCTGATGCGATTGCGGATGTATTTGTCTGACGCATTTGAGCTATCTTCACGCCAAGACAATTGATTTTTTTTTGCATACGCTATCAACTCTTGCTTGGTAAAAGACAACAATGGCCTGATAACCCTTGTGCTTTCTTTGATACCTAGCAATCCGTCGATACCAGTACCCCTGACCATGTTTATCAAAAATGTTTCGACATCGTCATTGAGATGATGTGCCGTTGCCAGATATTGATAATCGTGCTTTTTTTGTAACTCTGCAAACCATTGGTAGCGAAGCTCACGTGCAGCTAGTTGTATCGACAAATGATTGTTTTGCGCATACTTTTGAGTATCAAACTTCGTAGTATGTAAAGGCAGCTGGTATTGATTAGCAAAATGTTTTACAAATTGCTGGTCGGCATCACTCTCTGCTCCTCTCAACTGAAAATTAACATGTGCCAAAGCAATATTAAATTCCAACTTTTGCAATAAAAAAGCCAACACCACACTATCTACACCACCGCTAATCGCTACAAGAATTGTAGATTGTTGGTGTTGCTGATAATTTTGTTTGATGTAACTCTCTAGCTGCATTCGTCAAAAATACACAAAATAAGTTGGGCTACAATCTAAACTTTATCTAATAATTTGTTTAATTATCTGTTTAAAATGTTAAATAAAAAAAGCTGCCTGAGCAAGATGCTAGACAGCTTTTGATATTAAAACCTTAATAGATTATTTTTTTGACATTTTGCTTGCCATAATCAAGGCGTTATATAAGTTAACGAATTTACCAGAAGTAGAAATATCTTGGAAATTGCGTTTATCGTTAGGGTCTCCTGACACCTCAACATCAAAGTTTACAGGCACTCCAGAGTCCATCATGATTTGTTTTACTTGTGCAGCAGAAAGAGATGGGAAGTAAGAACGAATCATTGCAGCTACACCGGCAGCATTTGGAGAAGCCATTGATGTACCTTGTAAATATTCGTATTTACCATGTGGTACCGTAGCATAAATTTGTACCCCAGGAGCAAAAACATCTACATCTACATGACCAAAGTTAGAAAACTCTGCCACCATTTTATCTCCAAATGAAGGATTTAGCGCACCTACAACCAAAAAGTTATCTGCAATCTCGCTGCGTTCACCAAATTTTCTATCGTTTGGATATCTTCTTACCTCTTCGCCCTCAACTGGATTAAGGTCCATGCTGTCATTACCTGCTGCAACGACAATCAACACGTCGTTATCTGCTGCATATTTGATAGCATCGTACACCCACTCGCTGTGTTGAGCAAAATATTTTCCAAAACTTCCGTTGATTACTTTTGCGCCATTATCAACCGCATAGCGGATAGCCAACGCAACATCTTTGTCATACTCATCACCATCTGGCACAGCTCTTACCGCCATAATTTCGACGTTTTTATCAGCCACACCGTCACCGCCAATTCCGTTTCCGCGTGATTGAGCGATTATCCCTGCAACGTGAGTACCGTGTTTGGCGTGATCTCTGTCGCCCAATACGTCGTTGTTTCCGTAAATATTATCGTTGATATCATCTGGATTATCACCTACAACAGCTCTACCGTCAAAGTTTACATTGAGGTGGTGATTGGCCTGAGAGTTATAATATTCTGCAATATCGTCGATGTATTCATAACCATCACGACCTGCCATATATATGCTCAAGAAAAATCCTACCGCACCTTTGATATCATCTGGTGCATCTTCAGGAACGTTGGTCAAATCTTCTTGGTCAAATTTATCTTTGCCTAAATACTCGGCAACAGCAGTACGCATAGCTTTGAATTGCTCTACGCGTTGCCCCAACGGAGCGATACCTGCAAGCTCTTCATCTAGTTTTGCTTTAGCTTCTTTATACAATGCAGAGCCGTCGTCACCTTTTTTGACGATACGGGTAAATTCAAGGTTTTCTGCGTTAGACTCTCCTAAGAAATTCCATCCATGGATATCGTCAACGAAACCATTATTATCGTTGTCTTTTCCGTTAGCTTTTTCTTTTGGGTTGTTCCAAACCGCATGCTTCAAATCAGCATGATCTATTTCTACGCCAGAGTCGATAACGGCCACCAATACTTTGGTTCCTTTTTTGTTTTTAATGATTGACTCGTAAGCTCTATCTACAGACATTCCTGGTACAGTATCTCTTAAAACATCTAAATGACTCCAACGTTGAAGTTGTTCTTCGCTCAAATCAGTGGTTCTTGTAGGGATGTGATTTACTGCTGTAATTGGTTTCATCTCGCTCAAATCTGGCAAACTTTGTACAGATTTACAACTTGTTAGGGCTACTGCTAAAGCTGCAGACAAGTAAAATGGTTTTGTGTATTTCATGATTTTATGATTTTTCTAATTGATAAGTAACTAAAACACAACGGTTGTTACATCTCTCATTAATTTTAACATTATTTTAAAACCTCTTCAACCCTAAAAACCTCTTGAAGGCGCGGGCCTTTTTCTGTATTTTGTAGATTGATTATCGGGTTGTGTGCATCGTGTTCGAGGTACAACAAATACTGATTGTCAGTCGCCATTTGCAAAAACTTTTGTTTT
>JBFHGP010000086.1:0-8773 GCA_041583035.1 Flavobacterium sp. | reverse complement strand
TGAGTTCACAGAATGCAGAGTGTCCAGTACCAGCGTTGTTCCAAGCATCAGAGCTTTCGATGGCGGCTTGGTCTAGTTTTTCGAAAATTTTTACAGACCAATTTGGGTTCAGTTCTTTGAGCATCAAGCCAAGTGTAGCACTCATGATTCCGGCTCCTATTAAAACAACATCGGTTTCTGTGGTTTGGTTTGCAGACATTTTATTGTAAAATTTATATGCTAAAGTTAAAACATTTTTGCTGTTAAATAGTCTTGTAACAAAATTGTTGCGGCAATTTCGTCGACTAATCCTTTATTTTTTCTTTGTTTTTTTTTCATACCGCTATCAATCATCGATTGAAAAGCAATTTTTGACGTAAAACGTTCATCGAGCGTTTCGATAGGAATATTTGGGTGTTTTTGTGTAAATATTCGGATGAATTTTTCTACCTCACTTGCGATAGCAGAAGGTTCGTTATTCAGTCTTTTTGGGAGTCCGATGATAACTTTGTTAACGCTTTCTTCTTGAAAATATTTTTCTAAAAAGTCAAATAATTCATTTGTAGGTATAGTGGTTAAGCCCGATGCGATAATTTGCAAGGGGTCGGTAACGGCCAATCCGGTGCGTTTTGCACCATAATCAATGGCTAATATTCGTGCCGATTTAATATTCAAAAGTTCCGTATGCTGATTGTATGGTTAAACGTTTTTCTTCGCTAGGTTCTACACGTCCGATAATTTGTGCATCTACATTAAACGATTGAGATATTTTGATGATGTCTTCGGCAATTTCTGGCGAAACATAAAACTCCAATCGGTGTCCGCAGTTAAAAACTTGATACATCTCTCTCCAATCAGTACCTGATTGTTCTTGAATGAGTTTAAACAAAGGAGGTACGTCAAATAGATTGTCTTTGATTACGTGATTTTTGTCGGTAAAATGCAAAATTTTTGTTTGTGCTCCACCGCTGCAATGTATCATACCGTGTATTTGTGTAGCATTGTATTGGCTCAATATTTTTTTGACAATAGGTGCGTAGGTTCGCGTTGGCGACAATACTAGTTTTCCGGCGTCGATAGGTGCGTTTTCTACGGCATCGGTCAATTTTTTCTGTCCAGAGTAAACCAGTTCTTCTGGTACAGAAGAGTCAAAACTTTCTGGATATTTTTTGGCCAATTCATGTGCAAAAACATCATGTCTTGCAGAGGTTAGTCCGTTACTGCCCATACCGCCGTTATAATCATTTTCGTAGGTAGCTTGTCCAAATGAGGAT
Source organism: Flavobacterium sp. (assembly GCA_041583035.1). Lineage (GTDB taxonomy): Bacteria > Bacteroidota > Bacteroidia > Flavobacteriales > Flavobacteriaceae > Flavobacterium. The sequence continues at coordinate 7,520 of JBFHGP010000086.1, read as the reverse complement.
AGCCCCACTATTACGTCGCCAGCTTGTATGTTGGCGTTGTCTATCACATCGCTGCGTTTCATTCTTGCAGTTACTGTAGAGTCTACGATAATGGTACGTACGAGGTCACCTACATCTGCGGTCTCGCCTCCGGTAGAGTGAATGCTCACACCGTGTTTTTTCAAGTCTTCTATCAGCTCTTCTGTGCCGCTGATGATGGCTGAAATTACTTCGCCCGGAATCAAGTTTTTGTTTCTGCCGATGGTTGATGACAACAAAATATTGTCTGTAGCACCTACACAAAGCAAATCGTCAATGTTCATAATCAATGCGTCTTGCGCGATCCCTTTCCAAACAGACAAATCTCCAGTTTCTTTCCAATACATATACGCTAAAGATGATTTTGTACCTGCTCCATCAGCATGCATAATCACGCAGTAATCATCATCTTGAGACAAATAATCTGGGATTATTTTACAAAATGCTTTCGGAAAAAGACCTTTATCGATATTTTTGATGGCGCTATGTACGTCTTCTTTTTGGGCAGATACTCCTCGAAGTGCATATCTGTTTTGTTCTGGTTTCATAGGGTATTGATTATGACCACAAAGTTACATTTTTAATCAATGTTACGCAAAAGGAAATTTTATAACTTGGCAATATTTTGAATAATTTTTTAATTATTCTTCATGATTAAGTACTTTTTGCATTGCGGCAGCCTTGAGTAAACATTCTTGATATTCTTTGTTAGCATCGGCAAGGTCGGTAATTGCGCTACCTACCGAGAAAGATAAATATTCTTTTTGTTGATTGTATAAAATTGTTCTGATGATTACATTAAAGTCAAAATCACCTTCTGGGGTAATGTATCCGATAGACCCGCTGTATAATCCACGCTTAAAATCTTCGTGATTTTCAATCAGTTGCATGGCTGATAGCTTGGGCGCTCCGGTCATGCTTCCCATCGGAAAAGTGCTGGTAAACAAATCAGTAAGTCGAGTGTTGGGTTTTGCCTCGGCGCTAATAGTCGATATCATCTGGTGTACTTGCTTGTAGGTATATACCTGGCAAAGTTCGTCTACTTTGACCGAGTTTTTGGCTGCCGTTTTTGATAAATCATTGCGTACCAAATCTACAATCATGATGTTTTCGGCTCTTTCTTTCGGGTCGTTTTGCAGATTTGTTTTTAATAATTGATCTTCTTTTTTGTCTATCGAACGCTTGGCGGTACCTTTGATTGGTTGCGAAATTATCTTTTGCCCCGATTTTTTTAAAAAACGTTCGGGTGATGCAGATAAGGCAAAATGTTGGTCTATTTTTAGATAAGTAGAAAAAGGTGGTGTCGAAATTTTATTTAATCGATGATAAGTGTCTAATGGGTTGATATTCGCTTTGTTTGCAAAAAACTCCATGCAGTAATTCACTTCGTAAATATTGCCCAATCTGATGTGGTTTTGTAAAGATTTTACCTGCTCAATATACCGTTGATAAGAGGTTTTTTGTTGTGGATTAATCGCTGTTTTTGTGGTGCTTTTTTCGATAATCTCTTGGTGAATCAAAGCGATATCTTCCAAAACTTCGTTTCGACAAAAATTGAGGTACAAAAAAGTGATTTGTTTTTCTTTTTGCAATAATATTTTTTTGGGCTGAAAAAAACAAATATCTGCAAAGTCTAGGCCGTCATCATTGTTTGAAGATAGTTTTTCTATGCCGTTTTTGAGGTCGTAAGTCAGATAACCAAACAGCCAATCTTTGGTTTGATCATAATATTCTTGCCAATTATCCATGGCGTGAAAAGCATCGGTTTGCATCAAAGTAAAAGCATCAAACGCCAAAATTGAGTCGTAATCTTGGTAGCGGTCTTCTTGCTGATTGTTATTTAAAAAAACAACTTCGCGCTCGATATTGGCCCATTGCAAGGCTTTTTGCATAAAAAGCTGAGGGTCGTCAACTGTTATTTGATGTGCAAAACGCATGTTTATTCTGCCGTATTGAAATTAGAATAATTGCGCCATCTTTCGATAATACTTTGCATATCTTCCGGAATTTCAGAGTCAAAACGCATAGCTTCGTTAGTAGTTGGATGAACAAAACCAAGTGTTTTGGCATGTAGCGCTTGTCGTGGCAAAATCTTGAAACAGTTTTCAACAAATTGCTTGTACTTGGCAAATGTAGTGCCTTTCAAAATTTTTTCGCCACCATATCGCTCATCATTAAACAAGGTATGTCCGATAGATTTTAGATGTACGCGTATTTGGTGCGTTCGTCCTGTTTCTAATCGGCAAGAGACCATGGTGATGTACCCAAATCGCTCGATAACTTTGTAGTGAGTGACGGCGTGTTTTGCGCCAGTGCTATCGTCTTCAAACGAAGCCATTTGCATGCGGTCTTTCACATGTCGCCCGATGTAGCTTTCTATTGTTCCTTCGTCTTCGTCTACATTACCCCAAACCAATGCAATGTATTCGCGTTCGGTGGTTTTGTTGGCAAATTGTTGTTGCAAATGCGCCATAGCTTGCTCTGTTTTGGCAATAACCAATAAGCCAGTGGTGTCTTTGTCGATACGATGCACTAAGCCTGGGCGCTCTGAACTGTTGAGTGGCAGGTTTTCAAAGTGGTAAGCTAGCGCATTGACCAATGTACCAGTATAGTTGCCATGACCCGGGTGTACCACAAGACCAGCAGGCTTGTTGACTACTAATAGGTCGTTATCTTCATACACAATATCCAACGGAATGTTTTCAGGAATAATTACGTTTTCGAACGGTGGTTGCTCCATCAAAACACGCACAACATCGTCTGCTTTTACTTTATGATTTGATTTTACAGCTACTTCATTAACAAAAATATTGCCGTTCTCAGCCGCTTTTTGGATTTTGCTTCGGGTAGCATTTTCGATTAAATTCATCAAAAATTTATCTACACGCAGAGGTTTTTGTCCGCTTCCGGCGACAAATTTATAATGTTCGTGCAAATCTTCGTTGGGTGTGTTTGTTGTTGTCAAATCAATCAAATTAGTAAATAGAATCTATAGCTGGGGCAACATCTTCAAACATCTGGCTAACAGAGTCGCGCTGTTTGTAGCTCAATGAGCCATCACCTAATAAAAAATCTATGGTAGAGTGTTTTAGTACTTTGTCGCCTTCTTTCAGGATACGCCCGTTTTGCTCAATTTGTATCACTACATCTTCGGCTAGATGCGGTTCGTATCGCACGTTTCCTTTGACCAGTCCAAGCCCTTGAATACGTGATACAGCATAACGAAAAGTGTTGTCGACCAAGTTGGGTAAAGTAACAGATGCGTAGTTTTTGGCATTCACTTTTACATAAATGGTGCGTCCGTCTTTTACTTTGGCGTCTGCTTTGGGGTCTTGTTCGAGTATGCTCAATGGCGGAAAATTTTTGTTGAAATCCATTGTGTCAACAATTACCATTTCTAGCCCCATGTTTTCTAATTGCATTTTTGCTTTGTTGGGGTCTGTTTTGGATAAATCAGGTACCGATATTTCGTCTCCGTGACGGGTATACGATTCTAGAAATTTCAATGCGCCAAAAGCTAATAAGACCATGATGATTAGTGCAGCTAAGATTGATATCCATAAGCTTCTACTCTTTATAAATTGTATAAAAGACATGTTTTTCTTTTTTGACAAAGATATAAATTAATTTATTTTTCATTTTACGATTATGTACTTATGTGAAAAATAATCTGATGATCGCTTTGTTTATATAACAATTGTCTTTTTTGAACTTGTGATTTCTGAATCAATATCAATATAAAAACGATATGTGTTTATTGATTGTTAACAAAAATTAAGTAAAATAAAAAAAAGTGTAACATAATTTTAGTATTTTAGCAAGCAAACTCAAAACTTTATGATTTTATGAAAAAAATTACATTGACAATGATGGCCGCGCTCGGTGCGAGCTTGGCTGTTTTTGCTCAGGATTATTCTACTACGATATTTGACGAAATTATTTTTTACGATGGATATGCTACCACTTACACTGAGCCAGCGCCTCCAACAGGTGTGGTAAGGTTGTCTAATTCACTTTATGCAACACAATTATCTGACGAACAGCTAGATAATATCCAAGACACTTTTTCTATGGACGTGACTATCGGTGCGCTTTGTGATAATTATGATAGGATTGGTGGGGTGTATTTGTCATTGGTGCCTACTGGTGAGGATATCGATTCAGAGAACAAACAAGTGATAGAAATTGGTCGATTTATTACACCTTTTATGGATAAAAACGATATGCCAGACCAAGTGCCTTACCATTACGAGTTAGATCATTTGGCTGGGATGTTTAATGACGATGCTATCAGAGATACTTATGATATTTGGATAGAGTTCAACTTGTTTGGTGTGCCATATGCAGCAAATACTCAGGTGGCTGGTTGTGACGGAAGGTCAGATGTTTTTCGCGGGACTATCGTACTCAATTCATCTGTTGATGAGACAAACCCAGCGATTAATTATACGCCAAGGCCTATGTTGCACCGCAATTCGATGAATAATTCTAACAACTCTGACCAACCCGGTACAGCCGCCAGAATGGTTTATTTTACCAACGATGAGGCGATGCAAGATGTTTATGTACAGTTGATTACATCTGCTCACGGAGCTGGCTCTGGAGGAGAAGAGTATGTGCGCCGCAATCACTTTGTGTATTTTGACGGAGAAGAAGTGTTGATGTACAAGCCTGGCGGATTGTCTTGCGAACCTTTTAGACAATACAATACACAAGCCAACGGTATTTACGGGCTTAGTCCGCGATCTGATGCCAATTGGGCGTCGTGGAACAACTGGTGCCCGGGTGATGTAATCCCAAACAGAATCATTTCTTTGGGAGATGTAGAAACAGGCGAACACCAATTCAAATTGTCTGTGCCTGATGGACAATTTAATAACAATGATGATAAAATTCTAATTTCTGCATTTCTGTATTCGGCTGACCAAGTGCCTTTGGATAACGAAGATTTTACCGTTATTGATTATGCAATTTATCCAAATCCAACTACTGATTTTGTTAGAGTAGAGGCAAGCGAAAAAATTAACCATATTCGAATTTTCAACCTTTTAGGCGAATTAGTGTTAGAATCTAATCTTTCGGAGGTTAATGTAAGTGAACTACAAACAGGAAGCTATGTGATTGAATTGAACTTTCAAAACGGTTTAAAATCAACCGAACAATTATTAAAAAAATAATTTGATAAATATTAAATGAGAATTTTCCGAAACGCTTTTTGCTTATTTTTACTGACCTTATTGGCATCTACCAATATATATGCCCAGTATGCAGAAAAACATTATGTAGCACCCGCACCATGGCAATACTGGAGTCAGGCCAATGAAATTGTAGTTTCGACTGCCGAACCAAACGAAGTAACGGTGGTGTTGTCGAAAAGTGATGGTAGTTTTTTGACCACATTTACAGTTTTGCCCAATGCGCCTGTTTCTTTTATTTTTGAAGGAGACGCTACTGCATTAACCCGTAATCAAATCAATACAACCTACGACGACAGAGGGCTGATTGTCGAAGCCACCGCACCAATAATGGTCAATCTTCGTAATATCGCTTCTGACGCTACTGGGCTTACCAATGCGACCATTAAAGGGAATGCCTCTTTGGTGAGTTTTGGTAATGAGGGCGTCGGGTTAGCCTTTAGATTAGGATATTATCGTACGAGTTATACGGGGCTCAATACAGGGCAGCCTCTTTACAGTGTGATGGCATTAGAAGACGATACAGGTATTTTGCTAAATGGTGTTTTCCAATTTACGCTTAATCAAGGGCAAAGTAGGTTGTTTAATGCTACCGTTGGAGACTTGCTAACGTCTACCAAAGGCGTGGTCGCCAATGTTGGGAGCTATGGCGATACACCGCAAGCTTGTGGAGGTAATGGTGAAGACGGTACTTTTGACCAAATTGCTCCTAATAATGTTTTGGGAGACCAATTTGTGGTGGTCAGAGGTAGCGGTCAGTCCGGGACAGGCGTTAATCATCCCGAACAAACCACTATTGTGGCTTCGCAAGACGCTACTCAGGTAACCATTACTAATATAAACGCTGCCGGAACCGTAATTGCAACCAATGTTATAGATTTGCTCAATGCAGGTGATTTTCATACGTTTCACCACGGCGATACAAATAATCAATACTCGTCGAGTTTGATTGAATCAAACAACCCTATCGCGGTATATTCAGGTACAGCGGTTGATTGCGAAACAGATATTTCTACTGTTTTGCCAATTGGTGGTTGCGCTGGGGCATCTGATGTCCGTACACGAAAATTTATCAATTATACAGGAGGCGATTTGCCATATTTTGGTTTTGTGATTGTAGAATCGGCGACCACACCTGTATATATCAACAATGATAATATAGAAACACTTACTGGGCAACCAAGAGTTCCGATTGGTACGAGCGGATTTTATATGATTCGTTTTAACAATACTAATATTCTCAACCCGAACGAAATTATCATTACTTCTTCAGCCAGACTTACAACTAGTTTGGTACAGCAAGGAGTAGGTTTTTCTATGTCTGGTTTTTTCTCTGCTTTTAGCGATGCGCCTGAGCAGCCATTTGTGCCAGATGCGCAAGAGGGTTGTGGTATTACCCTAGAGACTACGCCTAATATGGAGCCTTATCAATGGTATTTTGAGGGCGAATTGATAGCCGGTGCTACTGAGTACACATACATTGCTACCGAAAGCGGAAATTATTCTGTGCAAGGAACACGCGATTGTGGAGAAACCACCATTTCTACTCCGTTGTACGTCGAGGTGATTCCGTGTACCGATTTATCGATTACCAAAACCGCTTCTCAAGATGACGACAACGCCTTTTATTTTGAAATTACCGTAACCAATGAACAAGGTGTGACCGATGCAGGAGTAGTGGTTACCGATGTGTTGCCGTCTGGTTATTCTTACGTTTCTTCAACCAGTTCGCAAGGTGTTTATGACGAGACAACTGGCGTTTGGACAGTAGGTTCATTGGCAGAAGGAGCAAGTGCAACTCTCCAAATTTTTGTGGATATCAACGATGTCGGCATATTGCTTAATGAGGCAACAGTCAGCGGAGAAAATGTTGATATTAATGAAGAAAACAATAGAGATACCGCCAAAATGCTAACGATTTATGAGTTAAATCCGTTGGATGATCTACAAAACTGCGAAAGTGAAGGGTATGTTTTTGATTTGACTATCTATGATTATGAAGTTTATTACGGTAATTTGATTGTTGAGGTAGCTTATTTTACTAGCTTAGACGATGCTAATGCGAATGAAAATCCTATCACCAATCCCGATTCTTATATAGGCGCAGATGGTGAGATGATATGGGTGAGAGTAACGCATACAGCCGAAGAAAATGTCTATGCAACTACCTCATTCACACTCCATGTATACCCCAACCCAACGATCAACCCTAACCAAACAGCGATGTACGGTTGCGAGGTTAGCGGTACAGGCGGAGCAGGCGAGTTTGATTTGAGCATGAACGTAGGCAACATCACCATGAACGAG
>JBFHGP010000085.1:0-8788 GCA_041583035.1 Flavobacterium sp. | reverse complement strand
GACCGTGACAAGTTTGACATTCTAATCCTGCTACAGAAACGTGTTGCGAGTGATTGAAGTAAACAAAGTCTGGCAAGTTGTGAATTCTAACCCACTTCACTGGTTTTTCTTCTCCAGTATAGATAATTTAGAAATCCATAATTCGCAAAAAATACTTAATAATCTCTCAGATAGAGTAACTTGGATTGAAACTAAAGAAAACGACTATGATTTAGTCGGAGTTGTGGTTTTTAAAAATTCAAAAAAATATTATGCTATTTCTAAGGCTTATGATTATTTTGGATATTCAAAAAAAAATTTTTTAAAAAAAGTGTTAATTAGCATCTTTATCACTATATCAATATTTGTGCTACTGATATCAATATACTTATCAAACATCATCACAAAACCAATTGCAAAACTAACTGCAAAAATCAGCGAATACGACCTTAGTAAAGAACAATATACACCGTTAAATATTGACACTAATACTACCGAGCTAATCAATCTTGCCAAAAAATTTAACGAATTATTAAAACGCACAAACGATGCATTTGTTTTTCAAAAATACAGCATCCAACACATCTCTCACGAACTCAAAACCCCCATCACAGTTTTAGTATCTGAGCTCGAAAAAATAGAAAAACAAGACAATATTAACCTAATCAAAGAGCAAGTTTGGGTACAAATTCAAAAAGCGAAATCTTTAGGTAATATCATAAACGTTTTACTTCAAATTTCCAAAATAGATGCTGGTCAAAAGGTTAATAAATCAAATGTACGAATAGACGAAGTGGTTTTTGACTGTATTGAAGAAGCCAACAAAATGTATGCAAAAGCAATTTTTGAAATTGACTTTGCCCCTAATAGTTTAGAACAAGAAATAACACTCATTGGTAATGAAGCGCTCATAAAACAAGCCTTTATGAATCTTATAACCAACGCAGTACAATATTCTGATGACAAGGTGATCCAAATATCCTTTATGAGTAACCCAAAATATATCAAAGTAGATATAACAAACACAGGAAAAACATTATCAACCGAAGAACAAAAGTTTTTATTTTCGCGATTTTTTAGAGGAAAAAATGCCCAGAAACAAAATGGATCTGGGCTTGGATTATCACTTGCTAAAAAAATACTATCAATACATAATGCTACAATAAAATATGTTGCCAAAACAGGTAATCAAAATATTTTTTCGATAAAATTTTACACCAATTCCTAATCAAATACAATTCGTTCTCCTACAGGCAAACCGTTGTTTTGAGCAAAAATTCCGCACAAGTGAAAAAGCAATCTTGCGCCCACATTGCCATCCCACTCATCTTCGCCAGGCGAAACTTCAACCAAATCTATACCGATGATATTTTTCCCGCTCTGAGCCAATCTGTTGAGCAAATATACAGCCTGCTCATAGCTCAATCCGCCTGGTACTGGCGTGCCTGTATTAGGGCAATACCATTGTTGTAAAGCATCGATATCAAAGCTAATGGCCACATTTTGTGGTAATCTACCAATGATGTCGTCACAAACTTTTTGCCAAGATTCGCCAGCAAATAATCTTTTTTTGATGTCATTATCGGTAAAAACACTTATTTTTTTAGAACTTTTGACAAAGTCAACCTCTGTTTCGCTAAAATCTCTGATACCTACTTGTACGATGTTTGTCAACTGAGGCAATTGCGCAGTGTTGTACATAATAGACGCGTGCGAATGTGTAAATCCTTCATAGGCTTTTCTCAAATCCATGTGAGCGTCCAAATGCAAAATACCAAAGGCCTCGTATTGGTTTGCCAAAACACAATAGTAACCATAAGGCGTAGAATGGTCGCCGCCTAGTAATATCACTTTTTTTCCTTGATCTGTCCAAAACTTAGTTCGTTCGGCAACTTCTTGATTTAGTTTTGCCGATGCTTGATTAATTTTTTCTAGGTTTTCAGACAATTCTTTGTTTTGGCTAATATCATCGCCTTGCTCCATTGCGGCAATAATCGGCTGTGCCAGTAACTTATAAGCTTCGCTTTGTTTGTGCCAATCATAAGGTGGCTCATCCATGTATATACCTAGTTTCCATAAATCAGGGAAATCTTGGTGTAATAAATCTACCTGAAAAGAAGCGTCCAAAATAGCTTGAGGGCCATCAGCGGCACCACTGCCATAACTCACAGTAACCTCCCATGGGATAGGCAAAATGATAATATCACTTTCTTGCTCATCAAACGGCAAACCATAGATAAAAGACTCGGCTAAGCCTGGCTGCGACGGGTCAAAGTTTTTTATTTTTTCTGTTTTTGAATTCATGGGTTAAAATCTTAAATAAAACTTTTTGCTATAAAACAAAATATTGTTGCGGATGTAGTTGCGGATATCTGCATCACTCATACCGTTTTTTTGCAATGACTTATACACGCTAAAATAATCGTTGGTATTATAAAATTTTTTCCATTGATTTTCTTTCAAAACCATCATTTGCAACGCATTAAATGTGTGTTTTCTTGTCAGTTTGCCTCTTCTAAATTCTAAAACCAAATAATTTTCGTATCGTGGTTGTAAGGTATCGATAGACAAATCAGCTTCGCCAAGACCTACTTCAAACAAACCCGAAATCCAATACAACGGTCGGGTAAGGTCTGGTCTATCATGCAGTAAATGGTTGCCACTCACCCAATTGTCTTTTTTGTCTTTGATTTGAATATCTGTGAGGTAAACCAAGCTATCATCGGCTACAGTAAAAGCGGCAATATAATTGCGTTGCAATACAGGGTGCTTACCAGTGCCTGGTTTTACAATCCGTTGAGACGGAAACTGATTAAACAAAGTTTCGAGATGATGGTACCGATAATCATAAGTGTGACCATCGACAGTTAATGTTTCAGGAAAATAGGTTTGTCCTAGTAAAACGTTTCCGAAGCATAAAAGGTTAACAAGCAATATAATTTTTTTCATACCAGATAGATTGTCAATTGGAGCAAAAAACACCGACTAGTTATAATAGCCGGTGTTTGTTTTTAGAAGATATTTGCAATGATTAAATGTCTTCGAAACTTACGTTTGTAAAATCGGCGGTAGTTGCCTCGGCGGTTACGGCCTCTTCTTTTTTGAAATCTTTTTGGTGTCTTTCAGAGATTACTTCTTCTCCTTTTTCGTTTAATACATAAGCGGTTACTTCGTTCAAAATATCTTTAAACTCTGTAAAATCTTCTTTGTAAAGATAGATCTTGTGTTTTTTAAAGTGAAAAGAACCATCCTCTTCGGTAAATTTTTTACTTTCTGTAATGGTTACATAATAGTCGCCAGCACGAGTTTCTCTAACATCGAAAAAATATGTACGACGACCGGCTCTCAGAACTTTAGAAAAGATTTCTTCTTTTTCAATCATTTCGTTTTCTCTCATAATCATTCATTCAAATTGTTAAAACATAAATTCAAAAGTCTTAAAAAAAAATAATATTTACAACACTTATTTTAATTCTTTTTCTAAAAGTTGTTTATCGTACAAATCGTGATAATAGCCTTGTGCCTCGATTAATTGGTCATGAGTGCCTTGTTCTACTATCCTACCCTCGTCTAGAATGATTATTTTATCAGCATTTTTGGCAGATGAAACACGGTGTGTGACGATAATTGTGGTGCGATTGGCGGTAATGTTTTTGAGATTGTTCAAAATACGCTCTTCGGTTTCGGTGTCAACAGCCGACAGCGAATCGTCTAATAATAAAATCGGGGCTTCTTTGATCAACGCTCTAGCGATAGACACCCGTTGTTTTTGTCCGCCCGAAAGCGTGATGCCTCGTTCGCCCAAAACAGTATCGTATTGTTTTTCAAACTTCATGATATTTTTGTCTACATCGGCAATTTTTGCATATTGTCGAATCTCCTCTTCATTAGCATCTTCTTTACCAAATCGGATATTATTCTTGATACTGTCTGAGAACAAAAATGCATCTTGTGGCACCATAGCAACCGCTTGACGAAGGTCATATAGGTTGAGTGATTTGAGCGGTTGGTTATCCATCAATATTTTGCCTTTATCTACATCATACAATCGGCAAATTAGTTCTAAAACAGTCGATTTTCCACTACCGGTTTTTCCCAAAATGGCCAAAGTTTCGTTTTCATTCAACGTGAAAGAAACCTCTTTGAGTGCTTGTATTTTTGTATCATCGTAGGTAAACGACACCTTATCGAATTCTATTTTTCCTTTAATTTTAGAACGATTGGGATTGGTGTTGATGATTTCGGGCTTTTCGTTCAAAAACTCATTGATTCTTTTTTGAGAAGACTCTGCTTCTTGCACCATACTCGAAATCCAACCTAGTGAAGCAATTGGCCAAGTCAAAAAGTTGATATACAAAATAAATTTTGCAATTGTACCAATGTCGGTAATCGTACCGTCTATATACATTTTTGCTCCGATATACACTACAAACAAGTTACTCAAACCAATCAAAAAAATCATCGCTGGCCCGATGAGCGAAGATATTTTTGCCAAGTTCATGTAAGTGTTTTTGCTGTGATTGGTCAAATCATCATATACTTTATTCTTTTGGTCTTCGATAGCATAAGCCTTTACTACTCTAATACCCGAAAAAATTTCTTGTGAAAAAGATGACAATGTAGACAGGTTTTTTTGATACAAATAACTGCGTTTGTTTACCTCTCTGCTTAGATAATACATCACAATACCCAAAAAAGGTACAGGAATGAGCGCATAAATGGTAAGTTCGCGAGAAATCCACAACATTTGGATAATCACCACCGTCATACGGATGATGGTATTGGTCGAATACATCACTGCAGGACCAACATATTGGCGCACTTTGCTTACGTCTTCAGAAATACGACTCATCAAATCGCCGGTGCGATTGCGTTTATAAAAACTCTGAGTAAGCTCTTCGTAATGACGAAAAACTTCATTTTTGAGGTCAAACTCTATGTGCCGCGACATCACAATAATAGTCTGGCGCATCAAAAAGGTCAAAAAACCACCAATAATAGTTGCCCCTACAATGTATAAAATATATTTGAGCAAATCAGCTTTGACCACTTCGACATCGATATTACCTTCGAGATATTTTTGTAAAACACTGATGGCATCACCTATAAAGCCAGGTGTCATCACCATAAACATCTGAGCAACAATGGTAATAATTATCCCCGCAAATAAGCGGTATCTGTATTTCCAGAAATATTTATTGAGCTTTTTGAGTTCTTTCATGATGCAAATTTAGTCCTAAAAATAGTAAAGAATCAAAATTAGTCCTTAAAAATAATTAAATCTACAATTTTGCATGACAATATTTATATAATTATGACTATATTTGGGGGCATTAATTTCTTAAATCAATTATGACAACGAAACATTATACTCCAGAAGAATTAAAAAAAATGGATCCTGTTTTTGGTCAATTTTCATTTGACAGTCATGAGCAAATTGTTTTTTGCCACGACAAAGACAGCGGACTCAAAGCGATTATCGGTATTCACAACACAGTATTAGGCCCAGCCTTGGGAGGTACGCGCATGTGGCATTATGACACCGAGTGGGAAGCCTTAAATGACGTGTTGAGATTATCACGCGGAATGACTTATAAATCAGCTATTTCGGGATTAGATCTTGGTGGTGGAAAAGCCGTAATTATCGGAAATTCTAAAACCGACAAAACCCCCGAAATGATCAAGGCTTTTGCCAAATATGTAGATTCGCTAAGTGGACGTTATATCACCGCAGAAGATGTAGGTACAACTACACCAGATATGGATTTGATACGCTCTATTACACCACACGTAACGGGTATTTCTGAAAGCCTTGGCGGATCAGGCAACCCATCACCTGTTACAGCTTACGGTGTATTTATGGGATTAAAAGCAGCAACCAAATTCAAATTTGGTAGCGAAAAATTGGCTGGTAAAAAAGTTTTGGTACAAGGTATAGGTAACGTGGGCGAAACCTTAGTTAAACACCTTACTGACGAAGGAGCCGAAGTGTATATTACTGACTTAAACGAAGAACGCGTAGCTGAAGTTGCTAAAAAATATCAAGCCAATATATTTACTGACGATGTATACTCAGCCAATGTAGATATTTATGCCCCTTGTGCGCTTGGAGCAACTATCAACGACAATACTATCGAAAAAATCAATGCACAAGTGATTGCTGGTGCAGCAAACAACCAATTGGCAGACGAAGACAAACACGGCAAGAGATTGCAAGAAAGAGGCATTGTCTATGCTCCAGACTTTTTGATCAACGCTGGTGGGATTATCAATGTGTTTGGTGAGATTGTTAACTATGGTAGCGAAGAAGCTTTGCGCCGTACAGAAAACATCTACAACACTACCTTAGATATTCTCAACTATGCTCAAGAACACAAAGTTACGGCAAACCAAGCTGCCATGAGAAAAGCCGAAGAAAGAATAGAGGCGAAAAAAAATGAGAAATAAGAAATATACTTAAAAATATTACTTAATTTTGCGAAGCGAAAACACATGTTTTCGCTTTTTTAATTTAACTGTTCTCATTCAAAAAACTCATGTTAGCAAACAGAAGACACATTCGTATCAAAACCATGCAATCTTTGTATGCTCTAGCAACTTCGGATAGCGATCGACTGGACACTCAAGAAAAATTTTTACTCAATAGTATCGAAAAAATACAAGAATTGTACCTTACCAGCTTATCAGTTTTTGTAGAATTGAGACAACTAGAAGAAGAATTTCTTGAAAAATCTGCCAAAAAATACTTGGCAACAGCAGTAGAAAAAAATCCGAACAGAAAATTTATCGACAATCGCGTGTTGAAGTGTATTGCCGAGTCGAATAGTCTTCACCAAGCTTTGGATCAAGGGAAAATCAAACATTTCCAGTTAAATGATCAGTACATTCATCAGTTGTTGAACGAAATCAAACAGCACGATTTGTACCTAGCTTATATGAGCAAAGACAAAAGCACATTCAAAGAAGATCAAGAATTTGTGTTACAAATTTTCAGAAAAATTATTGCGCCTAACGAAAAGTTATATGATTTTGCAGAAGACACACAAATATCTTGGGCAGACGATTGGCCTGTGGTAAACACAGCGATTGACAAATTGCTCAAAGAAATCAAATCTGAAGAATACACCATCAAAATCCCAAAAGCATTTAAAAACAGTGACGATCAGCGCTATGCTATAGATTTATTGAGAAAAACGGCTCTCAACAAAGATATTTTTAAAGAAATGTATGCCGATAAGGCAAAAAACTGGGATCAGGAACGTATTGCCGAATTGGATGCCATCGTACTAAATATGGCTATTTGCGAGCTAACAAAGTTTCCGTCTATTCCGATAAAAGTAACTATTAACGAATATTTAGAGATTGTAAAAGAGTATTCTACGCCAAAAAGTAGTATTTTTATCAACGGAATTTTGGACTCTATCATCAAAGAGCTAAGAGCCAATGATAAAATCAATAAAGCTGGTAGAGGATTAATTGAATAATTTGTTTAACTAATTCATAAATAATCATTACAATGAAAAAAATAACTATTTTGGCTATTGCCGCAACTACATTAGGACTTTATTCTTGCAACACAGACAAAGCATCTGCAAAGATAGATGAGCAAAACGTAGAAGCTACTGCGACAACTACTGCCAATGCAGAATCAACATCAGAAACAACATCAGCAACCCCAACAGCTGGTTTTGCCAAAATGACTGTAGATAGAGAAGAACACGATTTTGGCGAAATGAAAAAAGGCGAAAAAGGCGAAACTGAATTTGTGATTACCAATACTGGTGATACTGATTTGGTAATTATTGACGCGAAGGCAACATGTGGATGTACTGTACCAGAAAAGCCTCAACAACCGATCAAACCAGGACAGTCTGACAAAATCAAAGTTGCCTTTAACGCAAGCTCTGCAGGTATGCAAAACAAACAAGTTACGCTTACCACCAACACTGAAGAAGGTAAAAAAGTGTTGAGAATCAAAGCCAACGTAACCCAATAATCTATTTTTATGGATCCGAATATGTTAATGATCGGTTTGATGTTGGTGTTTATCGTGTTTTTCATGATATTACCTCAACGCAACCGAATGAAAAAAGAAAAAGAGTTTGAAAAATCGCTCAAAGTTGGTGAAAAAATTGTAACCAAATCAGGCATTCATGGTCGTATCGCAGAGTTGAACGAAACTACTGTAGTGATAGAAACCATGGCTGGGAAATTGTTGTTGGAAAAAGTAGCTATTTCGATGGAAATGACTAAAAAAATCAACAACCCAACTGATGCGACAAAAAAATAATTTTTCGCAAAAAAATAGAACGCCTTTGTCACTTGATAAAGGCGTTTTTTTTTATGAGCTACATTATTTTTCTTTTGTTTGCCCCCTCCTAACTATTGGTCAATATATTATAGTTGGTAGTATATCAACCGCTTATAAATTACCCAAGAAAAAGTTGGTCAAACACTTGCATATACTAAAAAAACGTAGTAATATTGCAGTCGTCAAAAACAACTGACAGCGGTCCTATAGCTCAGTTGGTTAGAGCACCTGACTCATAATCAGGTGGTCCCTGGTTCGAGCCCAGGTGGGACCACGCTAATAATCAAGCCTTTACAGAAATGTAGAGGCTTTTTTGTTTTATTTTGACTAACATTTGACTAACATTAACTGTTTTGTTATTAATTATTTATGCTTACTTTTATCTTAAATGCCATGTTCAAGTTATAAGTGCAACTGGCCAAGTAGATTTTAGTTTTTCGATAGGGCTAATATAGCCAAACTTTCTTACTCTTCTATTGTTAATTAATTTTTCTATTT
>JBFHGP010000084.1:0-8924 GCA_041583035.1 Flavobacterium sp. | reverse complement strand
TCCTTTGGTATTGGTGATTTCGTCTACCATGTTTAAAGTCAGCAAAGTTTCGATTAAACCTACGCCAGCCATAATCAAAGCATACGGAAAAATAATTTGAAGTGTACTAAAACTAAATGGTACAGCTGGTATGTGAAAAGTAGGTAGTGTGCCACTTACGGAGGCGATATCAACTACTTTTTTGGTATCAATATCAAGAAAATATACGATGCCAAAAACCACAATAATTGCAACTAACGAAGCGGGTATCGCTTTGGTAAACCTAGGCAACAACATCACAATGAGAATGGTAAGCAAAGTGAGTCCAATCATCAGATACAAAGCAGGGCCTTGCATCCATAATTCTGCCTCGCCTTCTTTGATTTTGAATTGTGCGATTTGAGCCATAAAAATAATGACGGCCAATCCGTTCAAAAAACCGTACATCACGGGTTGTGGTATTAGTCTTACAAATTTTCCGAGTTTAAAAACGCCTACCAAAACCTGTAAAATACCTGCCAAAACTACCGCGGCAAACAAATATTCTACGCCGTGTGTAGAGGCTAATGCAATCAATACTACTACAGTTGCGCCTGCGCCACCCGATACCATACCTGGGCGTCCGCCTAGCACAGCAGTTACCAACCCCATCAAAAAGGCGGCATACAAGCCAGTGAGCGGTGATAATCCTGCCAAAATAGCAAATGATAGCGACTCGGGTATCATGGTCATGGCCACAGTAAGGCCAGCCAATACTTCGTTTTTGTAATTGATGGGCTGCTTAAAATCGAATAGATTCAATATTTTTTGCATAATAATACGATTGATTTGCTTTGAAAAAAGCTGTTTTTGGAGAATTATTCGTGGTTTTTTTCTGCTGATTTTACACGATGCCAATATTCATCGAGCTGTTCAAGGTCTAAGTCGGTAATGTTTTTGTCGTCTGCTTGGATGGCTTTTTCTAGTTGTTGAAAACGACGGATAAATTTACGATTGGTTTTTTCGAGTGCATCTTCGGGATGAATGTTTACAAATCGAGCATAATTAATCAACGAAAAAAAGACGTCGCCCAATTCGTCTTCCATTTTTTCTTGGTTTTTTTGTGCTACTTCTGCTTTAAACTCGTTGATTTCTTCCTCAACTTTTTCCCATACTTGTGTGGCATTGTCCCAATCAAAGCCTACGCCTTTAACCTTGTCTTGTATGCGGGTAGCTTTGACCATAGCGGGCAAGCTTTTGGGTACGCCAGACAATACGGATTGGTTGCCTTCTTTTAGTTTGAGCTTTTCCCAATTTTTTTTCACTTCTTCTTCGTCAGCGACTTGGACGTTTCCATAAATATGTGGATGCCTGTCAATGAGTTTTTCGCACAAACTGTTACAAACGTCTGCGATGTCAAAAGTATTGGTTTCAGAGCCCATTTTCGCATAAAAAACGATGTGTAAAAGCACATCGCCAAGCTCTTTCTTGATTTCGTTCATGTCGCGAGCAATAATCGCATCGCCAAGCTCATAAACCTCTTCGATGGTGAGGTTGCGTAACGATTCGAAAGTTTGCTTTTTATCCCACGGACACTTTTCGCGCAAGTCGTCCATGATGTCTAATAATCTTTCAAAAGCTTGTAGTTGTTGTGGGCGGTTGTTGCTCATGATTTAAAAATAGGGTAGAAAGAAATCCTGCCGATTTCGACAGGATTCACTTCAATGTTATTCAGACTATTGGTCTTCTTTTTTTGCTTTTGTGGCTGTTTTTTTAGCCGCTGGCTTTTTGGTTGCTGGTTTTTTCTCGCCTTCTGCCTTTTTTGTTGTAGCTTTTTTAGCCGTTGTTTTTTTAGCCGCTGGCTTTTTTTCTTCGGTTTTGTTTTCTTCAGCTTTTTTCTCAACTTCTTTTAAAGCTGCGCTAAATACGCTGGCCAAACCAGATTGCTGAATGATTTTGTACCAGTTGAGTACTTTGCGGATGTCTGATACATATACGCGGTCGGTGTCGTAATCGGGTACGATTTCGGTAAAATAAGCAACTAGTTTGTCTTCGCTTTCTTTGTGCGAAATAGCTTCTTGGTCGTTTTCTTTTTTGGCGATACGGGCAAAAATTTCAAACAATTTGATCTCGCCTGTATTGGTGTATATAGAAATTTCTGACAGTAAGCTCACGTTACTTCTCAATCCTACGTTCAATTTTTTCTTATCGGCTAGTGATTCTGCCACAAAGCCTGTACGTGTTTGAATTTTTAATTCGTATAATCCTGGTTTGCCAGAGATGGCTAAAATTTTTTCTACGTTCATATTTTTTAATTTGAAGACAGCAAATATCTTAATTTGAAATTAATATACAAAAAAAATTATCGGCCTCTTTTGTTGCTAAATTTCATTTTGTAATCAGTAAATATTTTTCCGTCAATGATATTCTGAAGTTTTTTATTATTCAATTTCTTTTTCAATCCTGAGATTTTATCGGTAAAAAGCACGCCTTCTATATGGTCATATTCGTGTTGCACTACGCGAGCAGCATAGCCATCAAGCACTTCTGTTTTTGGCTCAAAATTTTCGTCTAGATATTCGATGGTAACTATTGGCTTACGCTTTACGTTTTCTCTCACGCCAGGTATACTCAAGCATCCTTCGTTAAAACTCCATTCTTTACCTTCTTCTTTGGTGATTTTAGCGTTGATAAATGTACGCTGAAAACTACGTAAAAAGTTTTGTTCTTCTACAGACAAATCATCATCTTCGCTAAATGGGCTACAATCTACCACAAACAATCTGATGCCTAAGCCTATCTGAGGTGCGGCCAAGCCTACGCCAGAAGCATTTTGCATGGTCTCTATCATGTTGTTGATCAATTCGTTAATGCCTTTGTAATGGGCGTCTATATCTTCACATTTTTTTCTAAGAATAGGATCTCCGTAGCCAACAATTGGTAAAATCATTTCTAATTGTTTTTTTTAATAAGACCACAAAATTAATGATTTTCAACGACTTTTAACGTAGGATAAATTTATTTTTGATATCGGTCATATTAGTCTGGCTAATTTTATAGTTTTGTATGTCGCTTAGTCTAATTGTATATGTATCAAGATTTAGTCAAAAAAGTCGGAGACAATCACCTGACCGATTCGGTAAAAATTACCTTAGCGGCAGCTTTGCCGTTTTTTATTTTTGCCAGTACCGATGGTTATACGATTCCGTTTGCTTTTTCGATGGGTGCATTACTTACTTCTACAACCGATGTTGTAGGAAGTTTTCGACACAAGTTTAGAGGGTTATTATTGGGTAGTTTGCTTATTGCGGTCGTTACTTTTGCCGTATGTAGTATGGTGCCGTACAAACTACTATTTTATCCATTTTTCGCCATTTTGTTGTTTGCCGTGAGCATGATTACAATTTATGGATATCGTGCTAGCTTATTGTCTTTTAGTATTTTACTTACAATATGTTTGTCTTTTGTACACGATTACGTGGGGTGGGAGTTGTTTAATTATTGTCTTTATTTGCTTGGTGGAGGATTGCTCTATACATTGGTTTCGCTAATGTTTTATTTGGTAAAACCCAAAAGATATGTCAATCTAGAGTTGGCCAATTGTATTGATAACACCGGAGATTACCTCGACAATCGTACCAAACTATGGAGCATTGATGCCGATACCGAAGAGTTGACCCAAAAACAGTTAGATTTACAAATCAAGCTGAATGAGCAACACGAGAATATTCGCAACTTTTTGGTAAACAACAAAAGTCATGTAAAAAACACAAGCAATAACAGAAAACTACTCATTGCGCTTTCGTCTTTGGTCGAGATGATGGAGTTGGCGAGTACCAATGCTTTTGACCATGAAAAAATTAGGCAAATGTATGCAGATGAGCCTAGCTTGATAGAAGAATATCAAAACATGGCCAAGCATATGGCGCAAACGCTTCATGAGTTATCTTACCATATAAAAGCCAATAAAAAATACCATTCGCCAGTCAATTTGTTTGGAGATTTTAGGGCGTTGAGAAAACATTTTGACGAATATGTGCAAAAAAATCAATTGTCTGAAACCTCAGACAAACACATTGTTTTTTCGAATGTTTTGCACTATGCCGAAAGACAAATTCAGAAAGTTAAGGGGCTCGAACGCGTTTATAAACAACGCATCAATGCTGACCAATTGAGAGGAAAATACAAAGATTTAGAAAAATTTTTGAGTCCGCAACATTACCGTATCGAGTCTATTAAAGAAAACCTGAATTTTAATTCTAGTATTTTTCGTCATTCGTTGCGTTTAACTATTGCAATACTAGCGGGTTTTGCATTGGGCGAAATTTTGCCTTTGCAAAAAGAATATTGGATTTTGTTAACCATTATCGTCATCATGCGACCAGGTTATGGGCTTACCAAGCAGCGCTCAAAAGACCGTGTGTTGGGTACTGTCGCTGGTTGTTTGATAGCCTTTGGGGTGTTGTATTTTGTAAATAACGATATTGTGATTATCGCATTGACCTTAGTGTCGATGGTTTTGGGGTATTGGATGGCTTATTCCAAATATTCTATTGGCGTTACTTTTATTACACTTTGTGTGGCATTGATGTATGGTTTTATGACACCAAACGTTGAAGAAATGGTGGTTTTTCGGATAACAGACACCGTATTAGGCGCATTGTTGGCCTTTGCGGCTACGCATTTATTATGGCCTTCGTGGGAGTTTCTCCAAATCAGGTACCACCTCAAAGAAACCCTTACGGCCAACAAAAATTTTGTAGTCGAAATAAAAACGTATTACAATGAAAAAGGTGAGCCAACTACGGCATACAAAATTGCACGTAAATATGCTTATACAGAGGTAGGTAACCTCATGGCGTCTTTTCAGCGAATGGTACAAGAGCCCAAATCAAAACAAAAATATCGGCCAGAGCTTTATGAGATGGTCGTGCTCAATCAAGCTTTGCTGTCTGCCAATGCGAGTATCGGTACGTATATTCAGTCGCACACAACTACCAAGGCTTCAGAATCTTTCAATATGGTGATGGATCAGATTGTGGATAATTTAAATAAAACATCTCAACTTTTAGAGGATAATCCGTCAGAGGATATTCAATTACAAACGACTGAAGATTTTGAAATTGGTTTTTCTGCTTTGAAAAAAATCCGTACAGAAGAAATCGAGTTGTTGGTAGACGATCCTGCCAAGCGCATACAATTGTTAGAAGAATATCAATTGGTAATCGATCAATTGGTGTGGATGATTAACTTGTCAGAAAAAATCTTCAATACGGCTCAAAAAATTGAAGAAAAACGAAAAAAAATGAGATCATCCAAAAAGAAGAAAAAACTTATTTTTGGACAATAA
The DNA here is from genome assembly GCA_041583035.1 of Flavobacterium sp. Taxonomy (GTDB): domain Bacteria; phylum Bacteroidota; class Bacteroidia; order Flavobacteriales; family Flavobacteriaceae; genus Flavobacterium. The sequence continues at coordinate 3,616 of JBFHGP010000084.1, read as the reverse complement.
TTTCGGCTAATTTTTGACTAGAGAATAACATCAACTCATAAAAAAAAATAAAAAATTCTTCTTCAAACAAAGGATAATATTCTCGAAGCTCTTTTATTGATTCACTCATTTTTGACGGATGCGAAAAGCGTTGATCCATTTGTCCAAGTATTTTGCCTAGATAATCAATATCTTGGTAATTATACAACCAATTATTTTTAATCATATATGGCATCAGGTGTTTGGTTTTTTCGTTGAGCTCGTCTATGTTTTTTTCTAAATTGGCATAAAAATTTTCTGTAAAATCTAATAACGGAATTTCACTATAATTATTCCAATTTTTGGCCAAAAAATGATCATAAAACATGTCTACAATAATGCCCGAAAAGTGATTGTAACCTGCAACCAATCTATGTTTTGATTGACGAAAAACAGCATGCGTATCAGTAAAAGTATCTATTTGTCTATGCAGTAAAACACCAGTTTGTATCTCTGGATGGTAATTTTTGTATGTTTTTCCTCTGATGCCGTCACCCATAAAATTGCCAATTTGTATCCGTTCATTTGCGCCAGAAAGATAGATGTGTGCCAAAAAATTCATAATAAATTAAGTCTTAATGTCTAATGTCTTAAAGTCAAAAGTAAGTAACATTATGGGCAATCACTAATAAAACCTTTTGCTTTTTTATTTTAAGAGTTTATTTTTCAATTATTTTGGTGTATATTTACACCAATAAATCATTAAATTATGACACGACAAAGTATAACACTAGCACAAAAAAATGATGAGTGGCTAAAAAATCAGGTTAAAAATGAAGAATTTAGCAGCAAAAGCGAAGCCGTAAATTATTTAATTAAACAAGCACGCGAACAAGAGGCTTACTATGACTATGTGCGAATGAAAATTGAAAAAGGAGAGAAAAGTGGCTTTAGTACCAAAACAAAAGAGGAGCTTTTAGCTGAAATAAAAAGCAAACTTAATGTATAGATATAAGTTATCCGTTGAGGCTGAAGAAGATATTGTCAGGATTTTTAATTATGGTTTCCATCGTTTTGGAATCAAACAAGCTGATAAATATTATAATGAATTATTTGAGTGTTTTGAGAAAATAGCCTCCAATCCCTTTATGTTTCCGGAAGCTGTGCAATTACAAAAGGGATATCGGTATTGCGTATGCTGCGTAGATACCATTTACTACAAAATTGCTGATGAAGTTGTTGAAATTATTACTATCATAGGCAAACAAGATTATAAATAACTATAAAAATGAACCAACTCACAAAATATCTACTATTCTTTTTGTTTATCAGCATATCGGGATATTCGCAAGAAGTTGATCATAGGTGGTATGATATGAATCTTGATTCCGAAAAAGTGTTACCAAATTCAATGATATAAAAAAGGTTAAATCAGCTAAAATTAAACATTATGTAACTGATTCAATTGGAAATATTGTAAATTACTATATTTTCGGAAGAATTATCTACCATTTCTGATTATGTATATAATAATACCAATCAACTTATAAAAAGAAGAACTGTAACCCTTAATAATCAAATCCAACACGAAGCCTATTGGGAGTATGATGATAATGGAAACATTATCAAAGAAGAAATAGTAAGAAAAGAAACTAATAATCGGATAACTACTTTTAGAAAATATGACGAGCATAACAATTTAATTAAAACAGATAAATACTTTGATGATACCCTTGTTGAAACAGCTGATTATTCTGCCAGGTTAAAATATAAAGAAAAAGAAGAAGAAACAAAAAAAGAACTAAAACCGTTATATGAAGAACAAACAAAATATTCTTACGACAAGCACAAAAATTGGATAAAAAGAACATATAAATTTAAAAACATAACCATAACTGATGGGACCATTTTTTCAATTACCGAACGCGAAATCATTTACAAATAATTTTCAACCTTCCCTTTAATTCACAAAGGAATTTTTATATTTGTTTTCTTAAAAAGAACTAAAATGACCTTAATAAAATCAATTTCCGGTATTCGCGGAACCATAGGAGGGAATGTAGGAAACAACCTCACGCCAATAGATGCAGTAAAATTTGCCTCAGCTTACGGCACTTTTCTAAAAAATAGTTTACAAAAACAAAACCTAAAAGTCGTTATCGGTCGTGATGCACGTATTTCAGGCCCGATGATTCATCAATTGGTTATGCAAACATTGGTCGGGCTAGGGATAGATGTGATCGATTTAGGCTTGTCTACAACGCCTACGGTCGAAGTAGCAGTACCACTAGAGCAAGCCGATGGCGGTATTATTCTCACGGCATCACACAACCCAAAGCAATGGAATGCCTTAAAATTATTAAACCACAAAGGTGAATTTTTGAGCGGTGCCGAAGGTGCTTTGATTCTTGATATTGCCGAATCTGACAATTTTGACTTTGCCGATGTAGATAACCTGGGTAAAATCACTACAATTAATGATTATATGGACAAACACATCGACGAGGTGCTGAAGCTAAAATTGGTTGATGTAGAGGCTGTAAAAGCCAAGAAGTTTAAAGTAGTGGTTGACGGAGTCAACTCTTCGGGCGGAATCGCAATTCCTGATTTGCTCGAAAAAATGGGCGTAGAAGTAGTCAAATTGTATTGCGAACCCAATGGTCATTTTCCGCACAATCCAGAGCCTCTAAAAGAACATTTACAAGATATTTGTGCATTGGTAGTTAAAGAAAAAGCCGATTTTGGTATCGTAGTCGATCCAGATGTTGACCGTTTGGCATTTATCAGCAACGATGGCGAGATGTTTGGCGAAGAATATACTTTGGTAGCTGTGGCTGATTATGTGCTAAGCAAAACACCTGGCAACACGGTCTCTAATATGTCATCGTCTCGTGCGCTCAAAGATATTACCGAAAAACACGGCGGCACATACGAGGCATCGGCTGTGGGCGAGGTAAATGTGGTAGAGTTGATGAAAAAAAACAACGCCATTATTGGCGGCGAAGGTAACGGCGGGATCATCTATCCCGAGACGCATTATGGCCGAGACGCCCTAGTGGGGGTGGCTTTGTTTTTGACTCATTTGGCCAATCAAAACCTAGATGTAGCAGCTTTGCGGGCAAGTTATCCGGCTTATTTTATGAGTAAAAATAAAATAGAATTGACTCCACAAATAGATGTAGATGCTATTTTAGAAGCGATACAAAATCGTTATGCTAACGAAAAAATAACAACAGTCGATGGAGTCAAAATTGATTTGGCTGATAGTTGGGTTCATCTAAGAAAATCTAATACAGAGCCAATCATTCGTATTTATACCGAAGCTCAATCACAACAAAAAGCTGACGATTTGGCGAATAAAGTAATCGACCAAATCAAAAGTTTGATATAAATATATTTTTTCTTTCCATATCAAGTCTCGAATTGTTTCGGGACTTTTTTTATTTAAAATTCATTTTTTGGAGTGATAGTGTTGATTATATTGCTATTTTTACAGCTAATTCAACAATTTATTTAAAAAATGGACAACAATTTATTATTGAGCATTGCTCAAGAGCATGGTTGCCCCGTATACGTGTATGATGGCAACAAAATCGAATCGCAGTTTCAACGTCTAACCACTGCTTTTGCTGGGGTCAAACAATTAAAAATTAATTAT
>JBFHGP010000083.1:0-9248 GCA_041583035.1 Flavobacterium sp. | reverse complement strand
GTTACAATTTATTGACCGCATGATAGACCTATTTAAGTAATTTTTAGAATCAGTAGCGATTTTTTTTCTGATTTGCTTTCAAATATTTAGGTTTTGAACACACATTAATCAGTTTCTTATTAACTTTGCTAAAATTTTGAATTAAGATGTACAGAACACACCACTGTGGCGAACTCCGTCACACACATATTGGCCAAGAAATCACTTTGTCGGGTTGGGTACAAAAATCACGCGACAAAGGTTTTATGATTTGGGTTGACTTACGCGACCGTTATGGCATTACCCAACTTATTTTTGATGAGTCGAGAACAGACAAAGCTGTAATGGAACAAGCCAAAGCGCTCGGGCGCGAATTTGTTATCCAAATCAGTGGGCAAGTGATTGAACGAGAGTCAAAAAACCCAAATTTACCAACTGGTGATATTGAGGTTTTGGTACAAAAATTAACCTTGCTCAACCAATCAGAGTTGCCACCATTTACCATCGAAGACGAAACCGACGGTGGTGAAGATGTCCGAATGAAATATCGTTATTTAGACATTCGAAGAAATCCGGTAAAAAACAATTTACTTTTCAGACACAAAGTTGCCCAAGAAGTACGCAATTATTTGTCTGGTCAAGAATTTTGCGAAGTCGAAACGCCTTATTTGATCAAATCGACACCAGAAGGCGCAAGAGATTTTGTAGTACCATCACGCATGAATTCGGGCGAATTTTACGCCTTGCCTCAATCGCCACAAACCTTCAAACAATTGTTGATGGTAGGTGGTATGGACAGATATTTCCAGATTGTAAAATGCTTTAGAGACGAAGACCTTAGAGCCGATCGTCAGCCAGAGTTTACCCAGATAGACTGCGAAATGTCTTTTGTAGAACAAGAAGATATTTTGCAAACATTTGAAGGCCTGACCAAGCATTTGCTCAAAAAAATCAAAAATGTAGAAGTTGCTGATTTTCCGCGCATCACTTTTGACGAAGCCATGCGCAAATATGGTAACGACAAGCCCGATATCCGTTTTGGGATGGAGTTTGGCGAACTCAACGAGGTGGCGCAACACAAAGATTTTAAAGTTTTTAACGACGCTGAACTCGTGGTTGGTATTGCCGTACCAGGCGGTGCAGCATATACCCGTAAAGAAATTGACAAACTTATCGACTGGGTAAAACGCCCACAAGTAGGTGCATTGGGCATGGTATATTGCAAATACAACGAAGATGGCACGCTAAAATCGTCGGTAGATAAATTTTATGACCAAGAAGATTTGGCCAAATGGGCAGAAGCTACTCAAGCAAAGAAAGGCGATTTGATACTCGTATTGTCAGGCAAAGCCAACAAAACACGCGAACAATTGTCTGCTTTGCGCATGGAGCTTGGCAATAGATTGGGCTTGAGAAAATCGGACGAATTTGCGCCACTTTGGGTAGTAGATTTTCCGCTTTTTGAGTGGGACGAAGAGACTGACCGTTTTTACGCCATGCACCATCCATTTACCTCTCCAAAACCAGAAGACATTGCCTTGTTAGAGAGCGAGCCGGCAAAGGTAAGAGCCAACGCTTATGACTTGGTGCTAAACGGCAACGAAATTGGCGGAGGATCTATCCGGATTTTTGACAAAAATATGCAACAACAAATGTTTAAACTGCTCGGATTTTCGGATGAAGAAGCAGAAAAACAATTTGGCTTTTTGATGAATGCTTTCAAATATGGCGCTCCGCCACATGGTGGTATTGCCTTTGGTCTCGACCGATTGGTAGCTATATTGGGCGGACAAGAAACGATTAGAGATTTTATTGCCTTCCCGAAAAACAACTCGGGCCGCGATGTGATGATCGACGCTCCGGCAAGCATCAGCCAAGAACAATTGACAGAATTGTCTATTGATGTAATATCAGAATAACTATTATTTGGGAAGAAGCTACGGTTTCTTCCTTTTTTTAAATCATCAAACATGAAAAAACTAAGTTTACTCTTACTATTTATATGCTCTGTACAACTAAGTGTGGCGCAAAAAACTGAGCCTTACCGCATTTTTACTGCCAAAGGCAAAAAGGTACACTTTGACAAAGTGGTCAAAAAAGTAAAAGACGCCGATGTGGTCTTGTTTGGCGAATTTCACAACAACGCCATCGCGCATTGGTTACAATTGCAGCTCACTAAACAATTGGCCGGTGAAAGAAAAATCGTTTTGGGTGCCGAGATGTTTGAACGCGACAATGCACAAGCACTCAGCGAATATGTAAGCGGGCAGATGGACGGAAAAACCTTTGACAGCGTGGTTAGGTTTTGGAACAATTATGCTACAGATTACAAACCATTGGTAGAATTTGCCAAAGCCAATCAGCTCGAATTTATCGCTACCAATGTACCTCGACGCTATGCAAGCAAACTGTACAAAGAAGGTATCGAAGCTTTGATAAGCTTGCCCGAAAACGAAAAACAATGGATTGCTCCACTGCCTTTCCCGTATGATGCTAGCCTACCAGGTTATGCAAAAATGATGGAAATGTTTAAAGACAGTGACCACGCCAACGAGAATTTCCCGAAGGCACAAGCCATCAAAGATGCTACAATGGGCTACTTTATAGTTGAAAACCGTGAAAAAGACGAATTGTTTATTCACTACAACGGAGCATACCACAGCGATAATTATGAAGGAATTTTTTGGTATCTCAACCAATACGAACCTGGATTGTCTATCAAAACAATTAGTGTGGTTGAACAAGAAGACATTCAAAAATTAGCTGACGAACATCATCAAAAAGCAGATTACATCATCGTTTTTCCGACAGATTCACCAAAAAGCTATTGATTTAATCAATATACAGCATAATAATCAGCGTTAATTTTTGTTAATGCTGATTTTTTTGTTAATTTGCTAATCACTTTTATTGTTGTGAATTATGAAAACATTCGTTTTATTTTTATCGTTGGTATTGAGTTTTAATATTTATGCGCAAACGCAAGAAGAACAATTAAAGGCACACGATTGGTATGTTTATAAAGTTATTGTTGAAGATGAAACTCATTACAGACCTATCCATGAAGAAACCATAGGCGTCGAATCAAATTTTGTATATAACCAAGAGCATATCTATATTCAGCTCTGTTGGTCATCTGCATTAGACCAAATTATTTTTATCGATGACAACCTGTTTAGCGTTGCAAACTGGACAGGACTCCCACTTACAGAATGTCAAGAAGAGCAAAACATTGTTTTTAGCCAACAATACGATGATGTTTTGTTATATCAAGCACAAAACTTGCTGTTTGATTATCAAATCAACCAACTCGAAAACGACGTAAAAGAACTTGTCGTTACTAATGAACAAGGCAATAAAGCATATTTTTATTCTACTTATTTATCGTCAGACTTGCCTCTTTTTGAAAAAGCAAAAATCTATCCCAACCCTGCGCAATCAACCATAAATATAAATTTACCAAATGCTGACTATCAAAATATTAACATTCAAATTTTTGATATTTCTGGTAAAAAAATAAAATCTTTTACCAGGCCATGGCAAGAAAATATTCTATTGAATATAGAAGATTTACCATCGAGTAATTACATATTAGAATTATATTTACCTGATCATCAATTAGATAAGTATTCGCTACCATTCATCAAACAATAAACAATCAGATGATGTTTGCCAACGGCACAATTGTTTAAAATCAATATAAATAATCTTCTTAGATTGCTTGTTATTTGATTTAGCAGTATTTTTGTCTTAATTTTTTAAAAAAGAATTATAATATAACATTTATGGCAAAATCTGCACTTTTAAAGTCGTCACTCGGTAAGAAGTACTGGATGGCACTTACTGGATTATTTTTATGCTTGTTTTTGGTAGGTCACCTCATCGGAAATTTGCAATTGATTTACGGAACTGATTTACAGTTCAATCAATACGCACACTTCATGACCACCAATCCGGCAGTAAAAGCACTATCGTATCTCACTTACATTTCTATCTTGTTTCATGCGATAGACGGGATTATCTTAACCGTTCAAAACAAAAAAGCACGACCAAAAGGTTATGTAAAAAACAACGCCGGCGCCAACAGCACATGGCAATCGAGAAACATGGCGGTTTTGGGGACGTTAATTTTGGTTTTTATCGTTACGCACATGACCAACTTTTGGGCAAAAATGCACTTTTCTGACATGCCTTTGCAGCAGCAAACAGTGACCAACCAAATGACTGGGCAAGAAATGATTGTGTACAACACTACTAGCGGTAGTCTAATCACCCACGACCAGGTATTGGCAGGTAACTTTGACCTCAAAAACGGCAAAGAATTTTATGTGCCAAATTCGGATGTAAAGTTTGCCGAAGGATACAAAGATTTATACAAAATCACTATCGAGTTTTTCAAAGACCCTAAGTTTGGACTCATTGCGACTATCGGGTATGTGTTGGCCATGTTTGTGTTGGCTTTTCACCTTTTGCACGGTTTCAACAGTGCTTTCCAATCGGTAGGTATAAACAATAAAAAATACGACGGAACGATCAAGTGCTTTGGGCAAATATTTGCTATCGTAGTGCCTTTATTATTTGCGATCATCCCCGTGTATATTCATTTTTTTAAATAACAGTCAAAATCATCGCTTGATATGACAACTTTAGACAGTAAAATACCAACAGGTTCATTAGCAACAAAATGGACAGATTATAAAAATCATATAAAATTAGTTAACCCAGCCAACAAACGATTGATTGACGTAATCGTAGTAGGTACTGGTTTGGCAGGTGGTTCTGCAGCCGCAACCTTGGCAGAGCAAGGCTATAATGTAAAAGCGTTTTGCTACCAAGATTCGCCACGTAGAGCGCACTCTATTGCTGCCCAAGGAGGTATCAATGCTGCCAAAAACTACCAAGGTGACGGCGACTCGGTTTACCGATTGTTTTACGATACCGTAAAAGGTGGTGATTATCGCTCGAGAGAAGCCAACGTACACCGCTTGGCCGAAGTATCTGTAAACATCATCGACCAATGTGTGGCGCAAGGTGTACCATTTGCCAGAGAATATGGAGGCTTGCTCGACAACCGCTCATTTGGTGGGGTACAAGTATCGAGAACTTTCTACGCCAAAGGGCAAACCGGACAACAATTGTTGTTGGGTGCATACTCGGCAATGAACCGTCAGATAAACCGTGGTAAAATCAAAATGTATAACCGTCACGAGATGCTAGACCTCGTAAAAATAAACGGTAAAGCACGTGGTATTATCGCCCGTAACCTAATTACTGGCGAAATCGAAAGACACTCAGCACACGCCGTAGTAATTGCTACTGGCGGATATGGTAACGTGTTTTTCTTATCTACCAATGCCATGGGGTCGAATGTGACTGCCGCTTGGAAAACACACAAAAGAGGCGCGCATTTTGCCAATCCATGTTATACGCAAATTCACCCTACATGTATCCCAGTTACTGGAGAAGATCAGTCAAAACTAACGTTGATGTCTGAGTCTTTACGTAACGACGGACGTATTTGGGTGCCTAAAAAGATTGAAGACGCAGAAGCAATCAGAGCAGGAAAATTAAAACCTACACAGATTGCTGAAGAAGATAGAGATTATTATCTCGAAAGAAGATACCCATCATTTGGTAACCTCGTACCTCGTGACGTTGCTTCGAGAGCTGCCAAAGAAAGATGTGATGCCGGATATGGAGTAAACGCCACTGGAGAAGCTGTTTATCTAGATTTTTCTAGTGCTATCGACCGATACGGAAAAGAACAAGCAAGAATACATCATTTGGATGAAAACGATGCAAAATTGGTCTACAAATTGGGTAGAGAAGTGGTAGAGAACAAATACGGAAACTTGTTCCAGATGTACGAAAAAATCGTAGACCAAGACCCTTACACTACGCCAATGATGATTTATCCTGCGGTTCACTATACCATGGGCGGACTTTGGGTAGATTATAACCTAATGACCACAATAGAAGGATGTTACTGCCTTGGAGAAGCCAACTTCTCTGACCACGGTGCCAACAGATTGGGAGCATCTGCTTTGATGCAAGGGTTGGCCGACGGATACTTCGTATTGCCATACACCATCGGCGATTATTTATCACAAGATATCCGTACAGGTAAAATACCGACTGATACACCAGAGTTTGACGAAGCAGAAAACCGTGTAAAAGAAACCATCAATCACTTGATGAGCAACAAAGGATCGCACTCAGTAGATTATTTCCATAAAAAATTAGGAAAAATCATGTGGGACAAAGTAGGTATGGCGCGTAATGCTCAAGGACTTACAGAAGCGATGAACGAGATTGCTGCCTTGAGAGAAGATTTTTACAAAAACGTAAAAGTATCTGGTACGGCAGACTCATTCAACCAAGAATTAGAAAAAGCACTACGTGTAGCAGACTTCTTAGAACTAGGAGAATTATTTGCTAAAGATGCTTTACACCGTGAAGAGTCGTGTGGAGGACACTTTAGAGAAGAACATCAATCTGAAGAAGGTGAAGCCAAAAGAGACGACGAAAACTTTGCTTATGTAGCCGCTTGGGAATATAACCAAAACCCAAGAGAATCGGTGTTACACAAAGAAAATTTGGTGTACGAAAACATTAAAATGGTAACGCGTAGTTATAAATAATAAATTAGTAAAAAGCTAATGGCCAATAGTAAATAGGATGAAGACGTATAAAGATTTACTCATTTGGCAAAAAGCTATAAAATTGGTTATATTAGTTTACCAATGCCTAGATGATTTTCCGAAGGAGGAATTATATGGTTTACAAAGCCAGATAAAAAGAGCTGTAGTCTCGATACCTTCAAATATTGCAGAAGGTTGGGGGAGAAATTCAAAACAAAGCTATATACAGTTTTTAAGAATTTCGAAAGGTTCTTTATTTGAACTAGAAACACAACTAATCATTGCAAAAGAATTAAATTATTTAGACGAAGTAAAATATAGAAACATTACTGAACTAATAACCGAAGAAAGTAAAATGTTAAACGCCTACATAAAATCAATAAGTAAATAAAACAACTATTTTACTATTGACTTTTGGCTAATAAACTGATAATATGAAACTTAAACTAAAAATTTGGCGTCAAAAAAACGCAAAAGATAACGGAAAAATGGTTGATTATAACATCAACGAAGTTTCGCCAGATATGTCTTTTCTCGAAATGCTCGACAAACTCAACAACGAGCTGATCGAACAAGGCGATGAACCTGTAGCTTTTGACCACGATTGTCGTGAAGGTATTTGCGGGATGTGTTCATTGTTTATCAACGGTGAAGCACACGGACCAGATAGAGGCATTACCACTTGTCAGCTACACATGCGTAAATTTAAAGACGGTGACACGATTTATATCGAGCCTTTCCGTGCCAAAGCTTTTCCGGTAATCAAAGACTTGGTCGTTGACCGTACTTCTTTAGATAAAATCCAACATGCTGGTGGATATGTATCGGTAAACACTTCTGGTAACACTCAGGATGCTAACAATTTACCAATCAACAAACACGATGCAGACGAGGCTTTTGACGCTGCTACTTGTATCGGTTGTGGAGCTTGTGTGGCTACTTGTAAAAACGCTTCTGCCATGTTATTTGTATCGGCAAAAGTATCTCAGTTTGCCTTGTTACCACAAGGGCGTATCGAGGCGGCAGACCGTGTACGCAATATGGTTGAAGCCATGGATGCTGAAGGTTTTGGTAACTGTACCAATACCGGCGCTTGTGAAGTAGAATGCCCGAAAGGAATTTCGCTCGAAAACATCGCACGCATGAATAGAGAATACCTCAAAGCATCAGTAAAATAATCTACTGGTTGCTCCTAAATACAAAAACAGTATAAACATCGACGTTTATACTGTTTTTTTTGGTTTTAAGCGATTCTATTTAGTTTTACAACAACTTGCTTTAAAGGTTTAAAACGCGTGCTTTATAATCATCCCATTGAGGTCTATTAATATTTATATCTTTTTCATATCATCTGTTGAGATTTACCATACCAATAAAGACAACTTATAAGGATCGTAAATACAAAAACAATCGTTCTAATAAATAGTTTTTTTAGATTGTTTGTACGCCATTCTATGCTACAAAGCCAAAAATAAGTAATCAAGACTATTGGAACCACAACAAAAAGTAATAGCCATCCTAACAAATTAGGGGTATATACCCCTAATTTATATTTGACAGGAAGCAAAAGTAATACTAAAAACACTATTAATCCTGCGTAAAAAATAAAACTCAATTTTTTGTATAATGAACTCATGTTTATATTAATTTTCATCTCATCCAAAATAATCATCCAAATACCCTTGAGTGTCTTTAAAATAATAACCTATCTCTCTAATCATATCTATCAACTGTCGTATAGCTTTGCGCCTGTGTTGTAAAAGTAAACAAAGCTGTGAATAATAATAATATCTTTTTCATAATTGTTTAGTTTATCGTTGTGTATTGTACACAACAACAAATATAACAAACGCCCCAATATTCAGAGGCGTTTGAGTTTTTGTCTTTTTACGTATAACAAGCACAAAACTTTAATCTATCTCGTACAGCCTGTGCATAAATGATTGTTACAAACACAATTTGTATAAAAATAACTAGCTTCTTTATCATTGTTATTATTTTAGAAAAAACTGACGTAAATTTTCAATCTTAAATATCCAAAAAATAATCAAAGGAATTATCGAAACAATAAGCGGTACTACATAAAACCAGCTGATTTTTTTGTAGTAATAGTAATGAATTATATTTATTAATACGGTGATAATCAGTTGTACGAGAGTAATTTTAAATCCCATAGCCAATCCCCAGAAATTAGGCAAAATAAACCCCGACACCACATAGTAATAGTAAACTATAATGCTTAAAAATATTTGTATATATCCTATAAAACGTATAATGTAATTCATCTCCTTATTGACATCCTAATGTTGATTTTGGCTTTGCTCCTAACAAAACATCTTTTACATCATCCCATTGAGGTCTATTAATATTTATATCTTTTTCACCTGTCTCTCCACCATTATTATTCACGTGATTTTCCACACCGTCTAATAAACTATTCCATAAAGCATCGGGATTTTCAAAAGGATCGCCGAAAATACCAGAAGAACTTGCAACATCGTCCAATAATGTTGTAACTCTGTCTACTCCTCTTGTGTAAAAAGTATATGTTCCGTTAAAATTATTTTTCAATCCAAACTCTCTGTGCCCTGATACAGGGTGTACACCATCGTATCCTTGAGGTTCTGC
>JBFHGP010000082.1:0-9353 GCA_041583035.1 Flavobacterium sp. | reverse complement strand
CTTCCTTGCTCTACTTCTTGAACAACTTGAAGTTTTAAAGACATTGAATAGTCCTTCTGGGTGCGCTTTACATAGCGACTTCCTTGATAGTTTTCCATAACGATAAAATTTGTGTATCGCTATTTCAGGACAAGACATTTATGAAAATTAAAAAGAGAGTGACTTTAGTCACTCTCTTTTTTGTTACTTCTCATGTAGAGAATAACTAATTATAATTATTCATTCATGTTTTTTATTGCTCCATTAGTCTTTATTGGAGTTTTGTTTACTTTTACGTCACTTTTTTTTACGTTAGTAGTATTTGTATTTTTTTTAATGTCTTCTACAGTAGCTTCTTTCGCTTCCACAACTTTAGTTTCTGCCTTTTTTACAGTTTCTTTGGCTTTGCTAGCAGCGCTATTGGCAGCTTTGGTAGCTTCTTCTTTTACCTCGTCGGTAGTAGATACTACTTCACCTTTCAAGGTTTGCAAAGCAGCTTTGGCTTCGTTAAGTTTTTTAGTTGCCGCTTGTTTGGCTTCTACAGTTTCGGCTTTGGCCAACTCTTCTTCAGCTTCAGCGATAGTCGCTTCAAGGCTTTCTACGGTTTGCTCTACTTCTTCAGTAGCTTCTTCCAATTGCTCTTCTACCAAGTCAGCCGTGTTTTCTACATCGGCGTTTACTTCTTCTTTGGTTTCGTTTTTACAAGCTGTAAATGCTACGGCAGTTACTACAGCTGCAGACAATAAAATTTTTTTCATGATTACTATTTTTAAATGGTTTTAGACTACAAAAATATACTTTTTATCTGATTATAGGAAGTTTGTCGTCATAACTTTGTGCTTTTTACTGCTTTAAACTTTTCTTGAGGTGTCGGGTAAGTCGAATTTCTTCCTTACTTTTGTCCTTATAAATAAAATATGATGAATCACCCAAAAAGATATACCATTACGGCAGCATTGCCATACACCAACGGGCCCATCCACATAGGTCATTTGGCTGGGGTTTATATTCCTGCCGATATTTATACCCGCTATTTGCGTCAACAAAACAAAGATGTAGTTTTTGTTTGTGGTAGCGACGAGCATGGCGTAGCTATTTCGATGAAAGCCAAAAAAGAAGGCATTACGCCACAGCAAGTAATCGATAAGTATGATCAGATTATTCGCGAATCATTCGATAGTTTTGGCATTTCGTTCGACAACTATTCTCGTACTTCTCGCCAGATACACCACGAGACCGCAAGTGACTTTTTTAGAAAATTATATGACAATGGCCAATTTATCGAAGAGGTAACTGAGCAGTTGTATGACGAGCAAGCACAGCAATTTTTGGCAGATAGATATGTAACGGGTACTTGCCCCAAATGTGGTAACGAAGAGGCGTATGGCGACCAATGCGAAAAATGTGGTACTTCGCTCAACGCCACCGACCTGATTAACCCAATTTCTACCATTACAGGTACAAAACCAGTGCTCAAAGAGACCAAACATTGGTTTTTGCCGCTCAACGAATACGATGCTTTTTTGAGACAATGGATTCTCGAAGAACACAAAAAAGATTGGAAACCCAACGTGTATGGGCAAGTAAAGTCTTGGCTCGATGACGGGCTCAAGCCGCGTGCCGTTACCCGCGATCTCGATTGGGGGATTGATGTACCGGTAGATGGTGCCGAGGGTAAAAAACTGTATGTATGGTTTGATGCGCCCATTGGTTATATCTCGTCTACCAAAGAGTGGGCTGAGCAATCGGGCAAAGACTGGCAACCATACTGGAAAGATAAAGACACCAAATTGGTGCATTTTATAGGTAAAGACAATATTGTTTTTCACTGTGTGATTTTTCCAGCGATGCTCAAAGCCGAAGGAAGTTATATTTTGCCCGAGAATGTGCCTGCCAATGAGTTTCTGAATTTGGAAGGAAATAAATTGTCGACCTCCAAAAACTGGGCGGTTTGGCTCAACGAATACCTCGAAGATTTCCCTAACCAACAAGATGTTTTGCGCTATGTGTTAACGGCCAATGCGCCCGAAACCAAAGACAACGATTTTACGTGGAAAGATTTTCAGGCAAAAAACAACAACGAGCTGGTGGCTATTTTTGGTAATTTTATCAACCGTGTAGTTGTTTTGACCAACAAATATTACGAAGGCGTAGTACCTAGTCCGACGGTTTTTACAGCAGAGGACGAAAAAACGTTGACTGAGCTCAAAGCTTACCCAAGTGTAATCGAAAGTTCTATCGAGCGTTATCGTTTTAGAGAAGCCTTGAGCGAGATGATGAATGTTGCCCGATTGGGTAACAAATACCTCGCTGACGAAGAGCCTTGGAAATTGATTAAAACTAAGCCCGAAAGAGTGCAAACACAGATGTATGTGGCCTTGCAAATTGCTGCTTCTTTGGCGGTGTTGTCAGAGCCTTTTTTACCGCATACTTCGGCTAAGCTAAAAGAGATGTTGGCAATAAACGAGCAATTGTCTTGGCAGCATTTGGCTGATACTTCTGATTATCTTGCGGCCAATCATCAAATAGGAAAAGCGCAACACTTGTTTGCAAAAATAGAAGACGAGACCATTCAAAAACAAATTGACAAACTGATTGCTACAAAAAAAATGAATCAAACAGAAAATTCAACTGCTGTCGAACCACAAAAAGATACTTGTGAGTTTGATGATTTTACCAAAATTGACCTTAGGGTAGGAACAATCATCGAAGCTGAAAAAATGCCAAAAGCCGACCGTTTGTTGGTGCTAAAAGTGGATACAGGTATCGATGTGCGTACCATAGTGTCGGGTATTGCCGAGCATTTTGCTCCTGAAGAGGTAATCGGCAAAAAAGTTACGGTATTGACTAATCTTGCTCCTCGAAAATTGCGCGGTGTAGAAAGTCAAGGGATGTTGTTATTGACTGAGAATGCTTCGGGTAAATTGGTGTTTGTCAATCCAGACGAAGCCGATGTAAACAACGGGGCGACTATCGGATAAATTTTTTATCACAGCATATTAAAGCCTGAAAGGTGTTTTGAGATTTTTCAAAATACTTTTCAGGTTTTTTTTAGTTTAATCTAAAAAAGTAAGCTAATTTATTTTTTAGCCTAATCTAAATATATATTTTTGCAAAACAAATCTAAAACATTTTTACCATGCAAAAATATTTATACGCAAGTGTATTGGGGTTATTGATGACCTTGAGTACTGCTTCAGCACAAACCTCGACTATCAGCGGTCGTATCGCAGATAATGGCGAGCCTATTCACAACGCTGTGGTATACCTAGCCGATACTTCTTGGCAAACAGTTACGGATAGTTTAGGTAATTTTTCGTTGACTGATGTTGAGGTTGGCGATTATCAAATAGTTGTCGAAGCTGATTTTTACGGGGTTTATACCCAAGATATTGTGCTCAAAGAGGGCGAAAATCCGTTTCTGTCTATCGATTTGAATGCTGATGATACCGCGTCTCAATTAGACGAATTGGTAATTTCTGGCACCATGAAACCTGTTAGCCGACTAGAGAGTCCAGTGCCTGTAGAGGTGTATTCGCAAGCATTTTTTAAGAAAAATCCGACACCTACTTTTTTTGATGCTTTGCAAAACATTAACGGCGTTCGTCCACAACTCAATTGTAATATTTGTGCCACAGGCGATATTCATATCAATGGTTTAGAAGGCGCATACACTATGGTACTTATTGATGGTATGCCTATTGTTAGTTCGTTGGGTTCGGTTTATGGTTTATCCGGAATCCCTAGTTCGCTCATCGATAGGATAGAAGTGGTCAAAGGGCCAGCGTCTTCGTTGTATGGGAGTGAGGCCGTGGGCGGATTGATTAATATCATCACCAAAAATCCTAACCAAGCACCATTGGTTTCGGCCGATGTTTTTACTACTTCTTGGCTCGAACACAATATAGATTTGGGACTGAAATTTAAGGTGGGTAAAAAGGCCAATGTGCTCACGGGTATCAATTATTTTAATTACCAAAATAAGGTTGACGACAACAAAGATAATTTTACCGATGTAACGCTTCAAGATCGGATTTCGGTTTTTCAAAAATGGAATTTTACTCGTAAAAACAACAGATTGTTGAGTTTGGCGGCTCGTTATTTGTATGAAGACCGTTGGGGCGGCGAGATGGATTGGGACAAATCTTACCGTGGGGGCGACCAAGTGTATGGTGAGAGCATTTATACTAGCCGAGCAGAGATTTTGGGTAATTATCAATTGCCATTAAGCGAAAAAATGTTTTTTAGTTTTTCTTTTATCAATCACGACCAAGACAGCCGTTATGGTACAGATTCGTATATTGCAAATCAAAAAATTGCCTTTTCTCAATTGACTTGGGACAAAAAAATAGGTCGTCACGATTTGTTGTTTGGAGCGGCGTTGCGTTATACTTATTACGATGACAATACGCCAGCAACTGCCGATGTTGACGGACAAAATTTGGCCGAAAAAACATGGCTGCCAGGGGTGTTTATTCAAGACGAAATTAGTTTGCAAGACAAGCATAAACTATTATTAGGTTTTCGATATGACCACAACAATAATCACGGAGATATTTTTACGCCCCGCATGGCTTACAAATGGAGTTTTGACAACAATAGTGTTTTGCGCTTGAATGCCGGAACAGGTTTTCGCGTAGTTAACCTCTTTACCGAAGATCATGCGGCGCTTACAGGGGCTAGAGAAGTGGTTATCCTGAATGATTTGAAACCAGAAAAATCTTATAATGCAAATATCAATTGGGTAAAAAAAATCTACTCCGATTCGGGTTCTTCTTTTGGGATTGATGCGACTGCTTTTTATACGCATTTCACCAACAAAATTGCGCCAGATTATGAGTCGAATAGTAACCAAATTATTTATGACAACCTCGACGGATATGCTGTGAGTAAAGGGCTTAGCCTAAATTTGGATTGGAATATGGCCAACGGTCTCCATTTGATGCTTGGCGGAACCCTAATGGAGAACACCATTACAGAGAATGATATTACGCAACAACAAATGCTTACCGAAAAATTTGCAGGTACTTGGGCCATTTCTTATAAAATACTGAAGTGGGATTTGATTATCGATTATACGGGTAATGTGTACAGCCCTATGCGGTTGCCATTGCTTAGTGAGCTCGATCCAAGACCGGCAAAATCGCCTTGGTGGAGTATCCAAAATATTCAGTTGACTTATGATGGTTTTGACCGATTCGAAATTTATGGAGGAGTAAAAAATTTACTCAATTGGACACCTAATAAAAGTACGCCTTTTTTGATTGCACGAGCTAATGATCCGTTTGATAAACAAGTGGTTTTTGATAATGCTGGGCAGGCTGTAGCTACACCTGATAATCCGTACGGCCTCACTTTTGACCCGTCTTATGTGTATGCGCCCAATCAAGGTATGAGAGCTTTTTTAGGGGTCAGATTTAAACTAGATTAAAAATGGTAATTCTAAGCATAATGTTTAGATGGGCAATGGTTTTGGGAGTGATTTTTGCTCCCAAAATTTGCTTTTCGCAACCACATAAACATGCGCCTGAAGATATTGCGTTGTTGCAAAAACAAGCGCCTAGGCCAATGGTGTTTTTTATTCATACAGATTGGTGTGGGTTTTGCCAAGCTATGAAAACTAAAACCCTACAAAATGATGAGGTAGTCGCAAGACTCAATCAAAAATATTATTTCATAGATTTTAATGCAGAGCAAAAAGAGGAAGTCGTTTTTGCTAGGCAAATTTTTCGTTTTCAGCCTACAGGAGTCAAAACGGGTGTGCATCAGCTGGCAGAGGCATTGGCAACAGTTGATGGTCAATTGTCTTATCCGACTTTAGTTATTTTGAATGAAAAACATGAAATTGTGTTTCAATATGTTGGTTTTCTTACGGTTAACGAATTATTGCAAATTTTACAGTAAATAGGTCAATATTAATAATTTTTATTAAGAAAAGATTAATATAAGAACGAGGTTTTTACCCGCTGGTATTGGTTAATTTTGTACGACAAATAACATTAGAGGTTTTTTTATATCCAATTTCATTGAATACCTCGACAAATCCAAATACATAATGCACAAATACATACCTCAGTTAGGACTGCTTTTCGCCCTCTTTCTCATGGCCAGTTGCCAAGAAAATAAACAAGCAGCTGCTCCGCCAGCACCACAGCTCGAAGTGGTTGATGTATCTACCAGAACGGTGACAGCTTATCAAGATTTTCCAGCAAATATTCAAGGAAAAATTAACAATGACGTTCGCGCAAAAATTCAGGGATATATCCAAAAAGTTTTTGTAGATGAAGGGCAAAAAGTAAAAAAAGGTCAGGTGCTTTTTCAACTCGAAGCCAACACTATTGCAGAGACTGCTAATGCTGCCAAATCGGGTATTTCGGTGGCTGAGTCGAATGTGAGGGTTGCCCAGGTAGAGGTAGACAAACTTCGTCCGCTGGTAGAGAAGGGAATCATCAGCAATATACAGTTAGAGACTGCGAAGGCAAACCTTGCTTCAGCCAAAAGTGCTTTGGCTCAGGCTCGCGCAAATTATCAAAACGCCAACGCCAATCTGGATTATGCTATCGTTCGTAGTCCAATTGATGGAGTGGTAGGGCGTATCGCATACAGAGAAGGTAGCCTCGTAGGGCCGTCTGATGTTACACCACTTACCAATGTAGCGCAGGTGAGTACGGTTTATGCGTATTTTACCATGAACGAAAAAAATTATATGCAGTTTCTCAACCAATTGAAAGGTGAGAGTTTGTCTGAAAAAATCAAACAGATACCTGCTGTAAAATTGCGGTTGGCTGATGGCTCGATTTATACTCATGAGGGCAAGGTAGAAACCATCAGTGGGCAAGTAGACCCTACAACTGGTACGGTTCAGTTTAGAGCTGCTTTTGACAATCCTAATAATATGTTGAATAACGGTAATAGCGGATTGGTGCTTTTGCCAACTGTGTACGAAAACGCCATTGCTGTACCAGCTGTTGCGACCTTTGAACAACAGGGCAAAATGTTGGTGTATAAGGTGGTCAATGATACGGCTGTTTCTACAATTATTGAGGTCAAAGACAAGGTAGATAATACTGTGGTGGTGAGCGAAGGTGTGCAACCTGGCGAGCAAGTAGTCATCACGGGTACGGGTACGTTGCGCAACCGCACGGCTATCGTTCCTAAAAAAGTCAATTTTGACTCTGTTGTACAATCTATCAATCCAATCTTTTAAGAATATATTATGCTTAAAACTTTTATAGAACGTCCGGTATTATCTACCGTGATATCCATTATTATTGTAATATTAGGAGTGTTGGGTTTGAGTACATTGCCTGTTACACAATATCCTGATATTGCGCCGCCTTCGGTACAGGTGTCAGCATCTTATCCTGGAGCAAATGCACAAACGGTACTCAATAGTGTGGTGATCCCCATCGAAGAACAAGTAAATGGTGTAGAAGGGATGGATTATATCACTTCTACCGCCAGTAACGACGGTTCTGCATCAATTCAAGTGGTTTTTAAACAAGGCATCGACCCCGATATTGCCGCAGTAAATGTTCAAAACAGGGTGTCTAGAGCAACGCCTTTGTTGCCAAGTGAGGTGACAAGGTCGGGAGTAACCACGACCAAGCAGCAAGGAGGCTCGTTGATGTTTTTGTCTTTTTATGCCGATGGTGATAAATATGATGATACGTATATTCAAAATTATATGAATATCAATGTTATCCCAGAGCTCAAGCGTATCAATGGGGTAGGAGATGCCAATGTTTTTGGCGCAAAAAATTATTCGATGCGTATTTGGCTCGACCCTGTAAAAATGGCCAGTTATGGTTTGGTGCCGGCCGATGTGTCTGCGGCAATCAACGAGCAGTCATTAGAGGCAGCAGCGGGGCAGTTAGGACAAAATTCGGGGGAGGCTTTCCAGTATATCATTCGTTACAGCGGAAAATATCAAACCGAAACCCAATACGAAGACATCGTTATCAAGTCATTAGCCAACGGGCAAGTACTTAGGTTAAAAGATGTGGCGGATATTGAGCTTGGTTCTCAAACATATAGCGGCTATGCTGAGCTTAATGGACAACAAGCGGTGTCGATGGCAATTTATCAAACGCCGGGCTCGAATGCTCAAGAGATTATTGAAGAAATCAAAGAAGAATTAGCATACATTGGTGAAAATCTACCAGAAGGTATCAAGTACCGTATCAATATGGATTCGAATGAGTTTTTGGATGCTTCTATCTCAAAAGTTGTTACTACTTTGGTCGAAGCTTTTATTTTGGTGTTTGTGGTGGTGTTTGTCTTTTTGCAAGATTTTCGTTCTACGTTGATTCCTTTGATTGCTGTGCCGGTGTCTATTATCGGTACATTTTTCTTTCTCAATTTATTTGGGTTTACCATCAATCTTCTTACGCTTTTTGCTTTGGTGCTTGCCATCGGTATTGTGGTCGACGATGCGATTGTCGTTGTCGAGGCCATTCATGCCAAGATGGAAAAAACAGGTCAGGATGCGATGACAGCGTCAAAAAGCGCAATGAGCGAAATCTCAGGTGCGATTATTTCGATTACTTTGGTGATGTGTGCTGTTTTTATTCCGGTTACTTTTATCACAGGGCCTACGGGGGTTTTTTATAAACAATTTGGTATCACATTGATTGTTGCTATCGCGATTTCGGCGGTGAATGCCCTTACTTTGAGTCCGGCGCTTTGTGCGATGTTGCTCAAAACGCATCAAACAGATAATCATCATAAAAAAGGATTTTTACAAAGATTTTTTGCAGCATTCAACAGTGCGTTCAATGCTATAACTGCGCGATATGGTCGTGCTTTTGGCTTTTTGTTTAGACACAAATGGATTACTGCGGCAGTTTTGATAGCTTGTGTAGGAGGTATTTATCTAACCAATAAAGCGATGCCTTCTGGTTTTGTGCCAAGCGAAGACAGGGGTTTTATTATGGGTAACGTAGAGTTGCCTTCGGGGGCCTCTGTAGATAGAGTATATCAGTTACAAAAAGAGTTTTCGGCCAAAGCAGAAAAAATTCCGGGTGTAGAGTTCGTGACTGTAATTTCTGGACGAAGTATATTGTCTGGTTCTGGTTCAAACTACGGATTTTTGATGGTGAGAATGAAAGAATTTAAAGAACGGACTACCGACGATACTTCGACAGATGCTGTAGTCAGAAAGTTATTTGCCTTAGCAAATAAAGATTTTCCTGAGGCCAAAATGATATTTTTCCAACCACCAAGTATTCCTGGTTTTGGATTTTCTGGCGGATTTGATATGAAGTTACTCGACCGTAGCGGAGGTGACATCAAAGATTTTGATGCAGTGGCAAAAGATTACATTCAGGCTTTATCGCAAAGACCCGAAATTTTATATGCACAAACATCGTTTG
>JBFHGP010000081.1:0-9413 GCA_041583035.1 Flavobacterium sp. | reverse complement strand
GGGATGTCGTTTACAGAGTTTACTTACCAATTGATACAAGGTTACGATTTTTACCATTTATACAAAAACAACAATGTTTTGATGCAAATGGGTGGCTCTGACCAATGGGGAAATATCACCACGGGTACGGAGTTGGTGAGACGTATGACTGACGAAGACTCAAAAGCGTATGCGATGACCTGCCCATTGATTACCAAGGCAGATGGTTCTAAATTTGGAAAATCTGAAGGAGGAAATATCTGGTTGGATGCCGATAAAACATCGGTGTACAAGTTTTACCAATTTTGGTTGAATACCTCAGACGAAGATGCCGAAAAATATATCAAAATTTTTACCTTTTTGACGAAAGACGAAATCGAAAAACTGATTGAAGGACATCAGAAAGCTCCGCATTTGAGAGCGCTCCAACGCAAATTGGCTGAAGAGGTAACCAGGTTTGTACACTCTGATGAAGAATTACAAAAAGTGATCAAAGCATCCGAAATATTATTTAGCAAAAACACCACTGCTGCAGATTTAAAAGCCTTGGATGCACAAACTTTTTTGGATGTGTTTGAAGGAGTACCTCAAGCGCAAATCAGCAAAGAAAAATTGAGTGAAGGTGTCAATATTGTCGATGCATTGAATACAGAGTCAGGTTTTTTAAAATCGAATGGAGAGGCAAGAAGGGCGTTGAAAGAAAATTCTATCTCAGTGAACAGAGAAAAAGTTGATGAAAGCTTTACTATCACCGATGCCGACTTGATTAATCAACAATTTGTGCTATTGCAAAGAGGTAAGAAAAACTATTTTATTTTAAATTTTGCCTAATACTAGCGCAAAATTTATATCTTTACCTTAGATTTATTAACTAAAAACATAACAACGAAAGTTGTTTCAAAATATATGGGATGTACTAATTGTTCGTCTAAAACAGACGCTACGGGTACACCAAGAGGATGCGGTAACAACGGAAATTGCGGTACAGATAGTTGTAACAAACTGTCTGTATTTGATTGGTTATCCAATATGCAATACCCCTCAGACCACACCCCTTTTGATGTAGTAGAAATACGCTTTAAAAACGGAAGAAAAGATTTTTTTAGAAATACAGAAAAACTCACTTTATGCATTGGCGATGTGGTAGCTACAGAGGCTAGTCCGGGTCACGATGTAGGTATCGTCACGCTTACTGGGCAACTGGTAAAAGTGCAAATGAAGAAAAAAAGAGTTGATTATAAAGGGCAATTGCCCAAAGTTTATCGCAAAGCTTCGCAAAAAGATGTGGATGTTTGGACAGAGGCCAGAAACCGTGAAGATGCCATCCAGAAGCGCGCACGCGAAATCGCAATTCAGCTCAATTTAGAGATGAAAATATCAGACGTAGAGTTTCAGGGCGATGGCTCTAAAGCTACATTTTATTACACAGCACAAGAGCGAGTAGATTTTCGTCAATTGATTAAAGAATATGCTCATGAGTTTGGCATTCGCATCGAAATGCGCCAGATAGGATTTCGTCAAGAAGCTTCTCGATTGGGAGGTATTGGGTCTTGCGGACGCGAACTATGTTGTTCATCTTGGCTGACAGATTTTAGAAGTGTCAACACCTCGGCGGCAAGATATCAGCAATTGTCATTAAATCCGCAAAAGCTAGCTGGTCAGTGCGGAAAACTCAAATGTTGTTTGAATTTTGAATTAGATTCTTATCTCGATGCCTTAAAAAGTATCCCAAGGTCAGACACCAAAATCAAAACAGAAAAAGGCGAAGCAACTTGTCAAAAAGTAGATATTTTTAAACAATTAATGTGGTTTTCGTACACCGATAATCATAGCAATTGGATAAAAATGAAAGCCAAACATGTCAAAGATATTATCGAAAAAAATAAAAAAGGCGAATTGGTAGCCTCATTAGAAGATTTTGCGATTGAAGATATACCAGAAGAGCACAAAAACACTACAAAAACAACCGATGTGCTTTTGGCCGAGGATAGCTTGAGCCGCTTCGATAAACCAAAATCTAACAAAAGAAGACGAAACAACAACAAAAGAAAAAGTCAGTCTAAACCAAAAGAAGGTGCGACCAAAAACCAAAACAAGTCGACACCACCAAAAAAACGTAACAATAACGCTAAACGCAACAATGGCAACAGACGTAAAAACGGAAACAATAAACCAAACAATAATAAAGAATAGTAAGCAAATTTTTGCTTTGCTAGCGGTAGCTCTGTCAAGTACTTTTTGTACTCTGACAGACCAAAGTGTTTTTTCTGAATTTCAATCTACTAATGGAGATTGGGAGGTAAGTGATGTCAAAAAGTTTGCGTTTGAGCAAAAAGATACCGTAGCCAATTACAACGTTTACCTTCAGCTGCAAGCAAACAACGATTACCCGTTTAGCAACATTTATTTGATCACCAAGATACATGCGCCAAGTAGCCAAATCTATACCGATACTTTGGAGTATGAGATGACAGACGTTAGCGGAGAATTGTTAGGAGAAGGTTTTACCGATACCAAAACCAGTAAATTGTTGTATAAAGAAAACTATTCATTTGCCGAACAAGGGATGTACACCATCGAGGTAGAACAGGCGGTAAGACGTGCCGAAGACATCGAAGGTACCACAACACTCAAAGGCATCACAGGAGTAGGTTTAACGATAGAAAAACAATAAAAAATGGCCAAAAAAGAAGAACAAAAACCAAAAACATCCAACCGCTACCTCAAGTGGTTTTGGATGCTCTTTATCGCCGGATTATTCGGTATAGTTTCTGTATTTGCATTAGCCAATTGGGGCGTTTTTGGAGAAATGCCTACTTTTGAAGAACTAGAAAATCCTTCTTCGAGTGTAGCGACCGAAATTATTTCTGCAGACGGAAAAACTTTGGGTAAATTTTATCTCGAAAATCGTGTGCCAGTCAAGTACGAAGATCTGCCGCCACATTTGGTAGAGGCGCTCATCGCTACCGAAGACGAACGTTTTTACAGCCATTCGGGTATCGATGCTCGTGGTACTTTACGCGCAATTACCGCGCTCGGCTCGGCTGGCGGGGCAAGTACAATCTCACAGCAGTTGGCAAAAAACCTTTTTCACGGCAGCTCTGGGTCTAACAGTTTACTCAAACGAATTACCCAAAAAATCAAAGAATGGATTATTGCTGCTCGTCTCGAAAGACAATATACCAAAGAAGAAATTATTGCTTATTATTTCAATACAGTTGATTTTGTAAGTAATGCGTACGGAATACGCTCTGCATCAAATGTTTACTTTGGTAAAGAGCCTAAAAATTTGACTGTTGATGAAGCAGCTATTTTAGTCGGGATGTTACAAGCACCTTCAAGGTTCAATCCTCGTTTTCATCCAGAGCGCTCGCAAAGTCGTAGAAATATCGTTTTGCACCAAATGGCGCGCAACGGTTATCTGACAGAGGCTGAGAAAAAACAATTTCAGGCATTGCCGATAAAAATTAACTATACACCAGAGTCGCATGTGTCTGGTCAGGCTACTTATTTTAGAGAATATTTGCGTGACTATATGCGCAATTGGGTGAAAGAAAACCCGAAAAAAGATGGCGAAACATACGATATTTACCGCGATGGGTTAAGAATTTATACAACCATCGATTCACGTATGCAAAAGTATGCCGAAGAAGCTGTTGAAGAACATTTATCTACTTTGCAAGAAGAGTTTTTTAGACAACAAAAAAATAATAAAAACGCACCGTTCTATTTTCTTTCAAAAAGTTTGACAGATAAAACAATCAGAGATGCAATGCGTAGCTCTGAAAGATGGCGTTTGATGAAAGACGAAGGCAAGTCTGAAGAGCAAATCCTAAAGTCTTTTGATGTAAAAACAAAAATGAGCGTATTTAGCTGGAAAGGCGAAATAGATACGTTGATGACACCTCGAGACTCCATCATTTATTACAAACACTTTTTACAAACAGGTTTGATGTCGATGGAGCCTATGAGCGGAAACATCAAAGCCTGGGTAGGTGGTATCGATTATAAGTATTTTCAATACGATCACGTAGCACAAGGCGCAAGACAAGTAGGCTCTACCTTCAAGCCGTTTGTATACGCAACGGTTATCGACCAGTTAGGTATGTCGCCTTGCGATATCATCCACGACTCACCATTTACGATGCCTAAAGGTAGGTATGGGATATCTAAACCATGGTCACCAAAAAACTCCGGCGGTAGTTATCACGGATTAGTTAACCTAAAATATGCTTTGGCCAAATCATTAAATACGGTTACAGCAAAACTCATGGATAGAGTAGGGCCTAAGGCGGTGATTGATATGTGCCGACAATTAGGTGTGAAATCTGATATACCAGAGTCGCCAGCGATTGCTTTAGGAGCGGTCGAAATTACCGTAAGTGATATGGTTGGCGCATACAGCACATTTGTTAACCAAGGGGTTTATATCAAGCCAAGATTTATCTCTCGCATCACCGACCGCAATGGCGTTATTCTTTATCAATCCAAACCAGAAACCAAAGAGGTGTTAAGCAAAGACATCGCTTACGCTGTAGTCAATCTGATGGAAGGCGTTACCAAAAGTGGCTCGGGAGCAAGACTGAGATACACAGGTGCTGGCTCAGCTGCCTATCGCGTGATGACGGGGTATCCGTATGCATTCAAAAATCCGATTGCTGGTAAAACAGGTACTACACAAAACAATAGTGACGGATGGTTTATCGGTATGGTGCCCAATCTCGCCACAGGCGTTTGGGTAGGTAACGAAGACCGTGCGGCTCACTTTCGCTCTACAGCTTATGGGCAAGGAGCCACAACCGCTTTGCCAATCTGGGCATTGTTCATGAAAAAATGTTATGCAGACCAAACTTTGTCTGTGTCTAAAGATGAGTTTGAACGTCCGCAAAACCCTCAAATAGAGGTAGATTGTTCGAAATATGTACAACCAATTGATGTTTCTGAAAGTTTTATAGACGAAAACGGAAACGTCGTCAGAGATACACTATCACCACCAAAACAAAGTGTGATAGACGAATTTGATTTCTAATACAAAAAAGCGGCTTTATTGATTGAAAAATAAAGCCGTTTTTCTTATATTTACACGACTACAAAATCAAAAATTTATGATTAATAAAAAAGTTGCCAACGCTCAAGAAGCGTTATACGACGTAAAAGATAACCAAACCATTATGTTTGGCGGGTTTGGCTTATGCGGAATACCAGAAAACTCTATCAATGAGCTGGTAAAGAAAGGAACAAAAGGTTTAACTTGTATTTCTAACAACGCAGGTGTTGATGATTTTGGCTTAGGATTGTTGTTGCAAAAACATCAAATCACCAAAATGATAGCCTCGTATGTTGGCGAAAATGCCGAATTTGAAAGACAAATGCTAAGCGGCGAACTCGATGTAGTGCTTACGCCACAAGGTACATTGGCAGAAAAATGTCGTGCTGCACAAGCAGGTATTCCAGCATTTTTTACTCCGGCCGGATATGGTACAGAAGTTGCTGAGGGCAAAGAAACACGTGAATTTAACGGAAAAATGTATGTGATGGAAGAAGCCTACCAGGCAGATTTTGCCATCGTTAAAGCATGGAAAGGTGACGAAGCGGGCAACTTGATTTTTAAAGGTACAGCACGTAATTTTAACGCGTGTATGGCAGGAGCCGGAAAAATCACTATTGCTGAGGTAGAAGAGCTTGTGCCGGCAGGCGAACTTGATCCAAACGAAATTCACGTGCCTGGAATATTCGTAAAAAGAATATTTCAAGGAAAAGATTACGAAAAAAGAATTGAACAACGAACGGTAAGAAAAAGAGATTAATCATGGCATTAGATAAAACAGGAATTGCTAAACGTATAGCACAAGAATTAAAAGACGGGTACTATGTAAACCTCGGAATTGGGATTCCGACTTTGGTGGCAAATTATGTGCCTCAAGGGATGAATGTAGAGTTTCAGAGCGAAAATGGTGTTTTAGGCATGGGACCTTTTCCGTACGAAGGTGAAGAAGACCCAGACTTGATTAATGCTGGTAAACAAACCATTACAACCATGCCAGGAGCAGTTTTTTTTGACTCTTCTACAAGTTTTGGTATGATTCGTTCGCAACATGTAGATTTGACTATTTTGGGCGCAATGGAAGTTGCTGAAAACGGAGATATTGCCAATTGGAAAATTCCAGGTAAAATGGTAAAAGGTATGGGCGGCGCTATGGACTTGGTCGCATCTGCAGAGAATATCATCGTAGCCATGATGCATGTCAATAAACATGGCGTTTCAAAAATACTTAAACAATGTAGCCTACCACTTACAGGTGTTGGTTGCGTGAAAAAAATTGTTACAGAATTGGCAGTGATGGAAGTTACGCCAAAAGGTTTCAAACTACTGGAGCGTGCGCCAGGCGTTAGTGTAGAAGATATTATTAAAGCTACCGAGGCCGATTTGATTGTAGAAGGGGATATCCCAGAGATGAAAATTGACTAATTAGCATGAAAAAAACTGTCACTTTACCATTTTATGCTAAGCTACCATTGGTGCTTATTAGCCTAGTATTGCTAGTCTATGTAGCGATTATCGGAAAATCAATTATCATTCCGATATTCATCGCATTTTTGGTATCGATGTTACTTTTGCCTTTGACACGATTTCAAGAAAAAAAACTGCGCTTTCCGCGTATAGTTGCTTCTTTGGTATCGCCTATATTATTTGTAATTATGCTGCTGGGAGTCGGGCTGTTTTTGGGTACGCAAGTTGCTCATTTCGAAGATGATATTCCAGAGTTCAAAGCGCAATTGATGACTTTGTTTAACGATGCTCAGATTTATATTGCTGATCATTTTAATGTGACAGAACAAGAACAAATAAACTACTTAAGCGAAAATGTAGAGAAAACTTTCCAGACGGGTTCTTCTCTCATCAGCGGAGCCATTTTATCGGTAACATCTATGTTGCTCAACGGCGGTTTTGTTTTTCTCTACACTTTCTTTTTTCTGCTTTACCGCAGCCATTTGCTCAAATTTCTGATTTGGAGTTTTGGCCCGCAACAAGAAGAAAAAGTAATCGATGTAAGTTCGTCAGTACAAGATATTATCAAACAATATTTGGTCGGATTGATGATACAAGTTGTGTTGATTACTGGTATGCTATACATCGCGTTTTCTATCATCGGCATCAAATACGCCTTTTTGTTTGCGGTGCTTTGCGGTATCCTAAACCTCATTCCTTACGTCGGAATATTTTCGGCTACTGTTTTGGCGTCTTTGGTCACTTTGGCTACTGGCGAACCTATTCAGGTGTTGTATCTGATTGTATCGATAATTATTGTCAACTCTATCGATGGTAATTTTATCATGCCCAAAATTATTGGGTCAAAAGTACAAGTCAATTCATTTATGGTTTTTGTTGGATTAATCATTGCTGAGTCGATTTGGGGCATTGCCGGAATGTTTTTGGCTATCCCGATTTTAGCGATTATCAAGATAATTTGTGACGAAGTAAAAGACCTCAAACCTTTCGGGTTCTTACTTGGCGAAGAAGATGTTGTACAACCAATGTTCAAGAATTATTATAATAGATTGATGACCAATAATCAGACAGAAGTAGAGGTAGAGGCCGATGAAAATATGGATAATGATCAAAACGACACTATTGATAAAGAAAAATCAGAACAAAATTAATGATGAAAAAGAAGGTTATATTTTTATTAATCCTTTTTACCGCTCTTGTCGCATGTAAAAAAGAGGAATCTGATGCTGAACAATCGACCGATAAAAACCAAACAAGCCAGTTTTTGTCAGTACCCGATTCGACTATCCAAAATGTTTCTCGATTGGTAGTGCCTACCTTACGAGATTCGGCCAACAATGTCTTGTTACAACAATATAAATTTTACACACAAGACTATCTGCGAGCGATGAAAGCAAAAGATGAAGAAAAAGTCGAAAACCTTCGAGAAAAATCGCAAGAGTGGTCAGATAAAACCAAAAGATTGACCAATAAATTAAGTAGCGAAGAGTTGCAAGCGGTGAACGACTTTATGCAGCAACTTTCTGCTGAATTAAATGCGGTAAAATAATTTTTTGGATAATTTAGAACGGTAAATCATCGTCATCGCTACCAAACACATCTTTGCCAGAAGGTAAATTTTGTGTGAAGTTTTGTTCGTCAACATTCATGCGTGAAGGCAACTCGTCAAACGAAAAATTATTGTCTTCGAGGTTATCAAACTTACCATACTTACCGATAAATTTCAGCCTAATGTTTTCCAATCCACCATTTCTGTGCTTGGCAACAATAAACTCAGCTTGTCCGGCAGTTGGCGAAGCTTCCTCATCGTCCCATTCTTCAATCTTATAATATTCTGGACGATATATAAAAGACACAATATCAGCATCTTGCTCAATCGCTCCAGACTCTCTCAAATCTGACAATAATGGTCTTTTAGAAGGTCCACGAGTTTCTACCGCCCTTGATAACTGCGATAGAGCAATCACCGGGATATCTAATTCTTTAGCCAACGCTTTGAGATTCCGGGAGATAGTCGATATTTCTTGCTCACGATTACCACCGCCTTTGTTGTTTGAGTTTCCGGCGGTCATCAACTGTAGGTAATCTACAATAATCAATTTTATATCGTGTTGTGACTTTAATCTACGAGCCTTGGCGCGCAAGTCAAAAATAGAAAGCGAGGCTGTATCATCAATGTATAATGGAGCTTTTTCGAGGTCTTTAACTTTTACATTGAGTTGTTCCCATTCGTGTTGTTCCAATCGGCCTGTTCTTAGTTTTTCAGAACCCAAGCCTGTTTCGGCTGATATTAAACGAGTAATCAACTGTACCGCAGACATCTCTAGAGAGAAAACCGCAACGCCTTGCCCGCCATCAATAGCGATGTTTCGAGCCATTGATAATACAAAGGCGGTTTTACCCATACCCGGACGTGCCGCAATAATAATCAAATCTGAGGGTTGCCAGCCCGAGGTTAATCCGTCCAATTTATGAAAACCTGTAGCTAAGCCCGATAGTCCTTCTCTTTTCCCGATTTCTTCAATTCTCTTCTTTGCTTGAGCCACCAAATCTTGTGCGGTTTCAGAATTTCGCTTGAGGTTTCCTTGTGTCACATCATAAAGTCGAGACTCAGCTTTATCGAGTAATTCAAACACATCAGTGGTCTCATCATACGAATCTTCAATAATCTCTGCAGATATTCTAATCAAACTGCGTTGGATGTGTTTCTGAAGTATGATTCGCGCGTGAAATTCAATATGAGCAGACGATGATACTTTTTGGGTAAGCTCGATCAAATAATAATCTCCACCTACTTGGTCTAGTTTGGCATCTTTGCGCAATTGATTAGATACAGTAAGCAAGTCGATGGTCTCATTTTGATCAAACAACGTTTTTATTGCGCTAAATATATGTTGATGAGATTCTTTATAAAAAGCTTCTG
>JBFHGP010000080.1:0-9566 GCA_041583035.1 Flavobacterium sp. | reverse complement strand
TTACTGTGTAAGATTACAGCAGCTATATTTGCTTTCGTGGGTAGGAGCGTGTTGTGAATTGCTTTCAAAAATTTTGTAGATTTACTGTGTAAGATTACAGCATCCGATACCCAACCAGCAACCGCCGACACGTTGTGAATTGCTTTCAAAAATTTTGTAGATTTACTGTGTAAGATTACAGCTTCAGAGTTAAGAAGATACTCGGCAGATAAGTTGTGAATTGCTTTCAAAAATTTTGTAGATTTACTGTGTAAGATTACAGCCTCATTTAATGTCAACAAAATCAGTGGATTGAATGTAGTAAACTACAAAGAAAAAATGTAAAAAATGCTTGAATGATAAAATCAATTCAAGCATTTTTTTATTTCTATCAAAACAATTCAAGTTGTTGAGGCATGTTGGGTAATTCTGCTTCGTTTTTCGCAAAAAAGAGTTCCATTTGTCCAAATTGTTTATCCGTAATGCTCAAAATTCCCACTTTGCCCTCGGGAGGTAAACATTTTTTTACTCTTTTGATATGCACTTCAGCATTTTCTCTGCTCGGACAATGTCGCAAATACATCGAAAACTGAAACATATTAAAACCATCATCAATCAATGATTTTCTAAACCTTGTCGCAAAACTTCGCTGCTTTTTGGTTTCTGTCGGCAAATCAAAAAATACCAAAACCCACATTACTCTATATGCATTGTACCGGCTATAACTCATTGAATCATAGGGTAGTGAATTACTCTGCTCTCTCCCATAAAACATTTACATAACGAACTTGTAGTAATGCTCAGTGCTGTCATTAACGGACGTTGTAGTCCGTTGATATACACATCTTTGGTAGCCAACTGTAGCAAATATGCTTTGGCTGGTTTGTCGAGTGTATGGGTCGATTGTGGTTCGTTTAGCCAAGCTACCACCAATTGATCTACATAAGGACGATAAGGCTCCATTACATCATCTGCCAGGCAATAAGCGTTGTATTTATTGCGATGAAAAATACCAATGGTAGGGTGCAATCCGCTACTTACGAGTGCCCTGGCAACCATACTTCGCAATACAGCATAGCCAAAATTTAGAAAATTGTTTGGCGCATCGCCTTCGCGCTCTCTGGTAAAATCATCAAACATTTGTTTCCAATAATATTGTGCAGCAATACCTTCCATATTGGTTGTATCTCCCGATTTTACCTCGGTCATATATTTTGCCATAGGTTCGTGAACTCGGTCAAGTTTTTTCAACAATTCTTTTTGTTGAAAAATTTTAGCCTCAACCGTTTGTTTCCAAAGTTGTTTCCGCAATGGTTCAGAACAATTGATTTGATGTTTCAAGCGTTCAGAATGTGCAACATGACCACTTATCGGCAACATCAACCCCAACGGTAAGTGACTTTCGTCACAACTGATAATCGCTATGTTGTTTTGTTGCATGGCTTGTATTACAGGATGTGACAAGGTAATCTGCGGATGGTCCAAGACCAAAAAACCCATGTCTTCGATAGGGATAGAGCCTTTGGTTTCTTTGCTCTCGGGATCTATCACTTTTAGCTGTTGGTCTTTTAGCTTCAGGTAGGTAGGATTGCCGATGTAAATGGTGCGTTTTATCATAAAATAATGTATTACAAATTATTTCGATATAAATCAATAGTATCATCTGCTCTTAATTCTTGATTCATCATCACCATCAACTTGTCAGTAGGCACTACTAAATCTGCAAAAACCATGATAGCAATTTGCTTAAATGATGATTTTAAATCAAGCTTACTAACCTTTGCTGTTAAATGAATATTTTGATCCAGCATATTAGCCAAAACAATGTTTTCATACGCAGCTATATACCCTAGTTTAACATCTTGAAAATACACTTCAATGGCAAAAGAATCATGCAGGTTTTCGGTATCTCTTTTAAGCAGAACCTCATCGTCTTCTTTTATTGCTTTGCTGATTTCGGTAAACTTATAAAACTGTAGGCCTCTTATGTAATTATCATAAATCTTTACTTTTTTTGTTTCGAAAAAAGAAGTTTGTGGTAAAACAATCCCTCCGAACCCCAGCCCGAGGGATTTTAAAAAATCAGAACGTTTCATTCTTCTATGCTTTTGAAATGTTACCTAGTTTATCTACTTTGAGCTTTAATAATTTATTTTTTTCATCTGTAAACTCAATTTTGTTAAGTTGTGTGTATTCGACTTTATTATAAATTGGCTTAGCCATAAAAAATGGTACAGCATACAATCGAGTATTTGTAAAACTTACAATTTTATATACCCGATTAACCTGTTCCTGATTTAAGTTATTGAAATCAATGGCATCTATATTAATTAATTCCTCATCTGTTGGCACATAAACCAAATCATTAGGCGAAAGCGTAAATAAAAATGTGCCTTTATTACTGTTAGGCTGTATGGGTAAACGTTCACTTTTGGGTAAATGTGCTACTTGTTTTTGGTGCGTAATCACCTCATTTAGTGGTATAGTTTCATAGTTTCTTTTTTGCTTTTTATCATCCCAATACAGAGCAAAAAAGAGGTTGGTGCCTTTAGCAGCTTCTACGTATTTCTTGTTCTTTGCTGAATTTTCATTTTCTGAAATAGAAAATTTACTTCCTACCTCAAAAAACTTAACCTTACGGATAGGTTGATGATTTTTACCATTGTTTAAAGCAACCATATTTTTGTTTAAATCTTCTATTCCTTCATCACTAA
This sequence comes from Flavobacterium sp., assembly GCA_041583035.1. Taxonomy (GTDB): domain Bacteria; phylum Bacteroidota; class Bacteroidia; order Flavobacteriales; family Flavobacteriaceae; genus Flavobacterium. Next base: position 6,873 of record JBFHGP010000080.1, on the reverse strand, counting down.
AGGCAGCATCAAATTTAATTTTGCCTTTCTCATCTATATAGTTTTTTAAATGATTTGGTAAAATAACTTCTCTTATTTGAGGGTCGGTTATTTTAGCTAAGTGCTTTTCGTTTTTAATGTCCGCTAAAGAGCCTCTTACAGCAGTCGCAATTTTACTTTTAGGCGTTTCAATATTGTATTTGCCCGACACAGTTTCTTTGTGCATTGCTTTTCTAATTGCCCAATTATCGCCCTTGGTTTGCTTGCGAAGTTTTTTAACAGCTTTGCCGTTTTTGTCTAAGTTCAAATTGCCATTTTCATCTTTATAAGACCAAAATTTGTTGTTGGCTTTGTTAATAACACGCAAGTTTTGCTTGAAACTAATGACTGTTTTTTCCAATTGGCTTTTAGCCTCAGTTGTAAATCCTTTCCAGGGCATTTGAAAAGCTTTGGTGTAATCGCCTTGTTCGTTTTTAATTAATAATTTATCCCGCAATCCATAATTTTTCTTTTCGGCATTTAAAGCACTCAAATAATGGTTGTGATTGCGTGTGCAACAAGCTACTACCAAAGCATCGAGAGCGTGATGGCGATGGTCTATACGTTTTTTACTAAAGCCTTTTAGCAAATCATCTGGTACAGTAGGTATGGTATTGCCATTGGTGTTGGTTGTTGTAAAATCATTGCTTTGGGTTAATTGATTTAAACGCTCAAACCGTGGTAAAATAAGTTCGTTCCACTTATCATTTAAGCCCCAATCGTTTTTAAGTTTTGAGGTTACAGAACCCGTTACAGGAATTAGGTGTTTTGAAGTAGCTTCTTGCTCGCCTTCTTCTCGTACAATGTTGCTCAACAAGCCTTTTATTAATTTACTAATGTAGCGGCTGTCGTTCATTTGTCTATTGATAAACCCTTCCGGGATATCTTCACTCAACAGATTTTTAAGCTTTTGACGATTGTTTTTGAAATATAGGGCAACGTGGGCTTCATATTCAGCAAGACTTAATAATTTATGACCATTGATACTGCTACCATTTCTATCTCTTATATACTCAAATGCTGTTTTGTTGTCTTTGTCTTCATTTACGGCACTTTCACAAATAATTTTATTACTCAATGAGTTGTCAAAATAGCGAGACTGCGGTATAATATGTTCTATTTGATATTCGTGCGTAAACAGTTTTGATAACGGAATAGGTTTACCTGTATATGGCGAAATATAGCCTTGCTCTAGCCACAAGCGATAACGCTGAATTTCCTTTGTTGTAGGGTTGTTGCTGCGTCTAATTTTTGTGATTTCATCTTCGCTAACTGTTGAATAGTCTACTTTTGGATTTTGGTAAACGCCTTCTTCATAGATTTTTAATAAATCTTGTTGACTAGGCGAATAATCTCGCACATCGCCCTTAATAGAGGTATCATTCATCAAATATTTTAATACTTCTCTAATGCGATGATTGGTATTCTCGTTTTCGGTATTTCTATCAGATATTCTTTTTCGCTTATCCGCTGGATTTTTCATTTCACGGCCTAACTCTACGTGAATTTCATCGAAAAATTGAGGCTGGCTTTTGCCGTGGTGTTTCCATATATCGCGCACTACCCGCAATGTTTCGGTAACCACCTGCTCAACAATAGGGTTACGAAGTGAGTGTTGTTTAAAATTTTTAAGATATGTGTCAATATCATTAGGTGTTTTCCAATTTTGGATATCACCAACTTCCGAATGCCTGCCATATACCAAATACGTGGCTTGATATGTATTTAGGCCCTGTAATGGATTTTTATTGGTAAACGGAACAAAACTTTTGATAAGCTGCTTTTTTATATCGTCATCACTAACAGTTGCCAAAGCTTCGGCCAATTCTTTGGTGCTGTAATCTTCTTTTAAGTTCAGTGCGTTTACACGTTTCATAATTTCTGAAACACGCTGTTTTATGTTGTCTGAAATCTCATTTTCGTCCCAATATTTACCTCTACGCATTAAAGGCAACAATTTATTCAATGCTTTTTTGGAGTAGCTGCCAAAATCGCTTTTAAAAGGTGGGAATTTGATGAAGTTGTCTACAAAGGATGCTTTGTCTAATTGATGTTTTGTAGCGAACTTTTCTAAGGCAGATTTGTATTCGTTAATATCTGAAACCGAATAAATAATGTGCCACAATTGCTCTATTCTGGATACAAATGGGCTGTTTTCTTTAGTGCCTAGTTGTGTTTTTTCATCTAGAAATGTGTTGATGTCTTCAATACCTTCAACTTTTGATAAGCGAGACATAAACTGCGCTCTAGTTTCGGCAAATGGGTATTTTTTGTCTTCAACATAATTCCAACGGTAATGGTCTTTTTCGGTTTTATTGATGCGTTTTTTGTCAATAAAATATTTTATAAACTGACTTTGTTCCAGTTCTTTTTTACTCTGTAAAAAGTCAAATAAATCTACCCAGCTGTCTTCGTTGGGTAAAAATTGCTCGGTAACATCGGCAAGTTCGCCTTTATCCGTATCAACTTTATTATAGATTTTTAAGTTTTGTAACCACTGCCAATTTCTAAACTCTTGGAATAAAGGGTGCGATTTTGGTATGGCTTTTACCGCTTGTTTAACTTCTTCGTTTTTACCTGTTTCTTTATTGGTTTTAAAGTAAACACGCTGCTCTAATTGACACCCAGAAATATTAGATTTTTGACTTTTAAGCGGACGTTGATAAAAAATAATATCGTCCATCAATAAATAAAGAAAATCGCGATTTTTTATGGCGTTTTGGTGGGCTTCATTTCTTGGGTACAATTCTTCAATACAAGCTTTGTATAGCTGGGTTGTAAAAAGTTGTGGTTGAAGCTCAATTTGCTTGGTCAATATTTTTTTTAATTCCTCCTTGTAGAATTTACGTTCTATGGTTTTTACAAGTTTTCCTCTTATTTTCTGGGTTGGATTTTTAAGTAGGGTTTCGTAAATGAATTCTCCAACCGTTTTGTTGGAACGCTCAATATCCTGCTCGGTTTTTGCCTTTATAGCAGCCCAATCTTTTTCGGAATCAACGGCTCTAAAGCTTCTTTTTACATTACCTTCCTTATCAAGCTTTAAAGAACCATTTTTATCAAGTTGAGTTGTTACGATAAATTCCTTTTGTTTACCTATCCAAGAATCTAAAGATTCTTTGCTTTGTCTACGATAAATCCAACCATTTTCTAAGACAACATTATACCAAGTTCCTTTTGCATTTTTGTCTTCAGTTGCTTCTACATTCTCGACTTTAAGACTATAATATTCTTCTTGTTTTGAATCATCATCATCAATTTCTTCACCACGCAATTGATAATAACCTCGTTTTTGATTAAAATTTAAAATAACCCAAGCTAACTCTTGTTTGGTTAATGGTTGAGAAAGCGCTTTTTTACGTAAATAATACAGTGTCCAGTCATACGGTATCTTGGTTTCTTTTCCATTAGACTTTACATAAAACAATTCGGGTTGAGCGTTTTTAAAATCTTCCAGCATTTGGTTAAAGGACGATTTAAAAATAAACTCGTATTTACCATTTGCATCAGGTTTATAATTGAGTTTTACTTCTTTACCCTCTTTAAATTGCCCTAAACGTTTTTCAAAATCAATGTGTTTGGCGTGATGTTCTGGCAAAAACCCAAGTATATTCAATACACGGTGCAACCGTTCTCTACGCGAGTTATCCCGTTGGTATAAACGTCTTATACCTCTATGTTTGGTTCTACCTTTAGTAATTGACAATCCAACCCCACCAGAAAATTCATTAATTGGGTCTTTGGACTGAGAACCGGTTTTACTATTCACGTAATTGTTCATAGGAATAATACGAACACCTAAATTATTGATTTTCCCTTCTTTTTTATCAAAATTTTGTTCAATCAACGCCCACCCAATAGAGTTCGTCCCCAAATCCAATCCTAAAATTCTTTTCATAGTATGATGTGTTTTTGCATAGTTTATAATGTTATAAACCATTTAACTTTAAAATTACTGAAGTGTTAAAATTTTTACCGAATGCTAAATATAATAAAAAAACAAGATAATACATGTTTTTTTTGATAAAAAACACTATATTTGACTTTTGAAAGCAATTCACAATAAGGATTATTCCGTTGTGAAAACATTCAAGGCGGGGCAACTCGCCTTTTTTTATGATTGTATCTTGAATGTTTCACGAACACAAAAAAAATTAAAATAAGTGAGCTAAAACATTTAGCGCCTCGACTATCTTCGGGGCTTTTTTTATGATTTTTCGCAGTATATTGTAACAAAAAAACACAGCCCAAAAGCTGTGTCATTTTTCTAAAAATATGTGTGGTGTTTACTGAGTAACCACAATGTTTTTTTGTATCATTTGACCTTCATAGTTGTTAAAACGAAGAGAATAAGTCCCTATTTCTTCAGCTCTAAAGATAAAATTGCCAGGGTAAGGCACAGTGTAAGAAGCGTCGTCGCAATCACAGCCTTCAAAAAAAGCCACTGCATCTATTTGCCAAACAAAACCGTTTTTGTCTACATTCAAACGCTTGTATTCTCCACAACTGTTGGGTATGGTGATGTCAAAAGTAATAGGCAAATCTTGTCGCACCCTTACCGTTGTGGTTTCTTGCTCGATATTGTCGATGGTTGCGTAGTCGTAAAAAGTGCAATCGCTGTCTTCGTCACTGCTACAAGCGACCAACAATAAAGGGAATAAGAATAACGAAAAAAGTTTTTTCATGGTTGTATTTTTGATAAAAGTAGAAAAAAAATAGGGAAAACCTACCCAATCCATTTTTTTTAACAATTTTACTTTTTATTTTCGAGCATCGGCACAAATCTAAAATCGCCAAACTCGTGGAGTTCAAACTCAGTAGCCGATTTGCGGATGAGCATTTTCATCACCTGCACATCACGCCCAACAGGGATCACCAATTGCCCGCCAATTTTGAGCTGCGCCATCAACTTTTGTGGTATCTCTGGAGCACCTGCTGTCACAATTATTTTGTCGAACGGTGCATCGTTGGGCATGCCTTTGTAGCCATCGCCGTAGGTCAATATTTTTGGGCGATAACCCAGCTGTGGCAGTAGTTTCGATGTACGTTTGTACAACTCCAATTGACGCTCTATGCTATACACCTTGGCGCCCATCAGGTACAAAACCGCCGTTTGATAGCCCGAGCCAGTGCCTATTTCCAAAATTTTATCGTCGGGTTGTACTTGCAACAATTGCGTCTGAAAAGCCACCGTATAAGGTTGCGAGATGGTTTGTCCGGCAGCAATCGGGAAAGCCTTGTCTTGGTACGCAAAGGCTTCGAAGCTCGAATCGATAAACAAATGTCTGGGAATACGTCGAATAGCAGTCAATACTCTTTCGTCTGTTATTCCTTTTGTTTTTAGTAACTCTGCCAACTGATTACGCAGGCCTTGATGTTTTGCCGTATCTCTCAAAATGTCAATATTTATGCCCAAAATTAGCCATAAACTCTGATTAATCCTAACTGATTTTAGACAAAATATAACTGCTTTTTTTGTACCTATTTTATCAAATTGGTAGCGAATAGATTAACGATTTTTATAGCTGATAATTTGATTTTTTACCGATATAAAATGTAATTTTGTGCCATGGAATATCCGTCTAAATTATTAGAAAAAGCCGTCGACCAGATGTCACAATTGCCTGGTGTAGGTAAGCGCACTGCCTTGCGGTTGATGTTGCACTTGTTGCGCCAACCCGAAAATCAAACCTTTGAGCTCGCCAAAGCTTTGCATCAGTTGAGAGAACAAATCAATTATTGTCAAAAGTGTTATACCATTTGTGATGATGCCTTTTGTGATATTTGTCAAAACCCTACGCGCGACCAATCACTTATTTGTGTGGTCGAAGATGTGCGCGATGTGATGGCGATAGAAAATACGCAACAATTTCGCGGATTATACCATGTGTTGGGAGGCAAAATTTCGCCCATGGATGGCGTTGGCCCTCAGCAATTACAAATCAAACCGCTGATAGAACGCCTCAAAGATGGGCAGGTAAAAGAGGTGATTTTTGCGCTGAGCTCGACCATGGAGGGCGACACGACCAATTATTATATCTACAAACAAATCAAAGATTTTGACCTCAAAACTTCGACCATAGCTCGTGGTATTGCCGTTGGCGACGAGATAGAGTTTGCCGATGAGGTAACCTTAGGGCGAAGTCTTTTACAACGCATCCCATTCGAAAACTCTATAGGAGGATAGTTTTTTAAAAACAATCGATGATGCGGTGGGCAATGCGCAAGGCCTCTGTACCGTCTTCGAGCGTCACAATAGGTGTAGTCGATTGGGTGATAGCTTGGGCAAAGCTCTCTAACTCTTCCAAAATAGCATTGGATGGCGAGACTTCTGGGTTGTCAAAATAAATTTGCTTTTTGACACCTTCTGCGTTTTGTAAAATCAAGTCAAAATCGCCTGGAGTTTCGGGCGCATCTTTCATTTTTACTACTTCACATACTTTGTCGAGATAATCTACTGAGATATAAGCATCTTTCTGAAAAAATCGTGCTTTGCGCATGTTTTTCATAGAGATACGACTCGATGTAACATTGGCTACACAACCGTTTTCAAACTCTATGCGGGCATTGGCAATATCTGGCGAATCGCTAATAACGGCAGTCCCCGTGGCGTGAATGTCTTTGACTGGCGATTTTACAACGCTCAAAATAGCATCTATATCGTGTATCATCAAATCGAGCACTACAGGCACATCGGTTCCGCGCGGATTAAATTCGGCCAAGCGATGCGTTTCGATAAACATCGGATTGTTGATTTTGTCTTTAACTGATTTAAAAGCAGGGTTAAAGCGCTCTACGTGTCCTACTTGCCCCATCACATTATATTCTTTGGCCAAGCGAATAATTTCTTCAGCTTCT
>JBFHGP010000079.1:0-9851 GCA_041583035.1 Flavobacterium sp. | reverse complement strand
GCTAATGACGGCAGCACAGTGTTGTACTCGAGCTACTACGGCTTTGAAGGCGATGATGCTTCTATAGCTATTTTTTCGGCTGAGAATGGTTATTATTCTGTAGAGCAAACCAGTGGCAACTCTGATGCTGAAAATTTTATTACACAAGGCAATCTGCTCGAACCAGACGAAGAAGGCAGCTCTACTTATGGAGGCTTGCTATATACTTACTTCAGCACCGAACCTGTGAGCAGCGGCACTTTCGACAAAAAGAAAATCAGTATTTATCCTAACCCTGCCGAGAATGTTTTGCACCTCACCGGCGAAATAGATGATTTTACAGAAGTTAACATATACAACATGCAAGGACAACAAGTGATGCATCAACCCATTAATGGCAGCGAAATAGTTTCGGTAGATATTGCTTCTATAGCTTCGGGCGTGTATTTGCTAACCATCTCTAACCAAAACAACAAACAGACCTATCGGGTGGTGAAAAAGTAAACAATCTATTGCTTTACCTTCTGGATAAACTCAGCATTGATCGCGCTAAAATCATTGACAATATAAGAAGCTTCAGCTAGATTTTGGTGTTTAGAATTTTGACTTACATATCCCACACAAAAAATTTCTGCAGCACAAGCCGCCTTTACCCCACTGGTACTATCTTCGATAATGATACAATCATCTTTGCAATTTTTAGAAAGTGAAGCAGCATGCAAAAATATAGCTGGGTCGGGTTTAGACTTCGGAAAATCTTCACCACTCACTTTGTGGGCAAAATATTGATCTAAATTAAATCTATTAAAAACACGCGAAATTGTACTTTTTGAAGCAGACGAAGCCAAAATAAGTTCGATATCGTGGCGATGTAAATCTTTGATTAAATCTTCGACCCCGTCAATCAAAAACAAGTCTGGTTTGGTATCAAAAGCCTCATTAAACAATGCTCTTTTGCGCAAAACCAAATCGTTTACCTCTCCTTCAACGCCAAAAATATCTTTGATTTTTTGGTAAACATTTTTGGTCGAATTACCTGTAAAACTGGCATATAACTGGTCAGAAACCTCTATATTAAGTTCTTCAAAATGTTTAAAGTAAGCATATTTGTGTACAGGCTCTGTATCGACAATTACGCCATCCATGTCAAAAATTACAGTTTTTACCATTGTTTTTTTTGCAAACATACGGTAAACTATAGGTTTTTGGAACAAAAAATGTATTTATGTATTTTTAAAATATAGATTTTTGTATTTTTATCAAAAATATTTATCTTTAATAAATTTTTAAACCCTAATAACAGAAATTGTAATGTTAGAAGAAAAGAATGAAAACCTGCAAACAACTGCAGAAGGACACGAACAAGAATTGACACCACCCAAAAATGTAGATGCGATAGAATCGATAAACGAGTCTAATGCCGAGCAAAGTGAAGAAATCGCCTTGGGCGAAAATGAAGCGGTAGAAAAACTAGAGCTCGAATCGATGAGTATGGAAGAGCTCGTAGAAACGCTCAAAAAACTAATGCAAACGCATAAACCAATCGTTATCAAAGATGAAGCAGAAGAAATTCGCAAAACTTTTTATGACAAATACAACGATTGGGTAGAAGGCAAAAAAGATGCTTTTTTTAACGAAAATCCAGAAGCTGAAGAACAAGATTTTCAGTCAGATTTTGCTATCAAACACAGCTTTGAAGAGGTTTTTAACAACTACAAATCGGCTCGCCAAAGTCAATACAAATCTATCGAAAAGCAGCTTAGAGACAACCTCTCTACCCGAGAAGAAATTATCGAAGAGCTCAAATCACTTATCGACAATACCAGCAACTATAATGCTGCCCTCAAAGATATTCAAGACATCAGAGAACGCTGGAAAAATGCGGGCGCAATACCTCGTGACAAATACAATATTGTGTGGAATGATTTTCATTTTCACATCGAGCGTTTTTATGACCAATTGCACCTAGACAGAGAGGCGCGCGACCTTGATTTTAAACACAATCTAGAGCAAAAACAAAAACTCATCGAGCAGGCACAAAACTTACTCAATGAACCCAATGTGCCACAGGCTTTTAGAGAATTGCAGCTTTTGCACCGCATCTGGAAAGAAGAAACTGGCCCAGTTGCACGCGAAATAAGAGAAGACGTTTGGCAAACATTTAGCGATATAACCAAGCAGTTACACGACAAAAAAGATGCTTTTTATGAGCAATATCGTGTGAAAGAAAAGGAAAATCTCGCACAAAAAAATGCCATTATCCAAGAGATAGAAAACATCGACTTTTCGCAAAATAAACAACACAGTCAATGGCAAAAATCTATCAAAGTGATTAACGGTTTGCGTGAAAAGTTTTTCGAAATAGGTCGTGTACCACAAGAGAACAACCAAGAAACTTGGGACAGATTTAAGGCGGCGACTCGCAACTTTAACAAACAAAAAAACGAGTTTTATAAAAATATCAAGAAGGTACAACAAGACAATTTGACCAAGAAAAAAGAGTTGATCAACAAGGCCAATGAGCTCAAAGATAGCGAAGACTTTGAACGTGTAACGCCGATGATGATTCAGATTCAAGAAGATTGGAAAAAAATTGGTCATGTGCCTAGAAAAAATTCAGACGAAATCTGGAAAGAGTTTAAAGCTACGTGTAACTATTATTTTGATAGATTTCATGCAGTGAAAAACAAAGAGATGGGCGAAGAAATGGAGAATTTCAACAAGAAAAAAGATTATTTGGACAACACGCTGAAATCTTTTGAAATGTCTGGAGACCACCAAGCTGACCTCGAAGCTATCAAAAAGCACATTGCACACTGGAAAACCCTTGGGCGAGTACCGCATACACGCCGTCATATCGAGGGCAAATTTAACCGCGTACTAGATACTTTATTCGACAAGTTGAGCATGGGCAAAAGAGAAGCTGAATTGGTCAAATTTACCAATAGGGTAGAAAATCTTCTCGAAGAAAAAGACCAAAAACGCATCCAAAAAGAGTTTACTTTTTTACAAAGAAAGGTGGATGAAGTACAATCAGATATCATCCAACTCGAGAATAATATGATGTTTATCTCGGGGGCTGATAAAAACAATCCGTTGATGAAAGAAATCAACAAAAACATTGATCGCCACAAAGAAGAATTAAAATTGTGGAAAGAAAAATTAGAATTTCTTAAAAATGCAAACAACGATTAATTACAAACAAAGCCGGACTGCCGGCTTTGTTGCTTTTTCGAAATACTTATTGGCGATATTTATTGTTGTAACGCTAAGCAGTTGCTCGGCGAGTAGAACGGCAAACAACAGTCACAAAACCAATCATCCTGCAAAATATAGTCAATTACAAAAAGATTATGCCCACAAACTCGATGTTGCCGAAAATCAACTCAGCCAGCTAGCGCTCTACGCTTATATTGACGAATGGATGGGCGTAAAACACAAGATGGGTGGCAATACCAAATCGGGTATAGATTGCTCTGCCTTTGTGGGGAATATCTACCGAGAAGTTTATGCTATCAACCTACCAAGAACATCGGCTGATATGGCCAACACTATCAAAACCACCTCGCAACAAAAACTCAAAGAAGGCGACTTGGTATTTTTTTCTTTTGGCAAAAAGAGAGTTGACCACGTGGGTATTTACCTACACAACGATTATTTTGTACACGTATCTTCGAGCAAAGGCGTTATTATCTCTAAGCTATCATCGCCTTGGTACAACAAATATTTGGTCAAACAAGGATATGTAAAATAAAAAAGAAGACCTTGTCGAAGGTCTTCTTTGGATTTTCTGAAAAACAGAAAAATTATTTTTTGAACTTGGCGTATTTGTTTTTGAACTTGTCAATACGTCCTGCAGTGTCAATCAATTTAGATTTACCAGTGTAATATGGGTGCGATGTACGCGAAATCTCCATTTTACATAGTGGGTATTCTACCCCATCAACTTCGATTGTCTCTTTAGTGTCAACAGTTGATTTTGTGATAAAGATATCGTCGTTTGACATATCTTTGAATGCTACTAATCTGTAATTTTCTGGATGAATACCTTGTCTCATGATAAATGTGTTTAATTGTTATGGCTATTTACTGCTTCGCGGCTTTTTTGTTGAGCTAAAAAAGGTGTAAACAACAAATAACTTTTTAATTGTTTCTTTTTAAAATTAATTAGGTGGCAAATTTACATCTTTTTTATTTAATCACAATAATTTACCACGTATTTTTTACACTTTTTCACCACCATTTTTTAAAGGTTTGTGTGCTGTCTTTCAGAATAACGGTTTCGCCCATCATCGGAGTAATCAAATTGAACCCATTTTTATCAGCCGTTTCACGAATTTTATCCAAAGGCTCATACCACGCATGTTTTGCCAATGCAAACTTAGAATTGTGCACTGTCATCAATCGTTTGGGTTGCAACTCTTTGATAGCTTTCTCCAAATCTTCTGGGATGATGTGGATATATTTCCACGAATCGTTGTACTGCCCATTTTCTAAAACAGCAAAATCTATTTCGCCAAACTCTTTTTTAATTTGTTGAAAATGTACATCATAACCCGTGTCTCCAGACAAATAAATATTGCCAAAAGAAGATGTCTGCAACATATATCCTACCCATAGCGAACGGTTGGCTGTCAGTCCACGACCAGAAAAATGTCGGGCTGGCAAAGCTGTGATTTTTATATTTTCATCGAGCTGAACAGCATCGTGCCAATCTAGCTCTGAGATATTTTTTACCTCAAATCCCCAATGCTCAAAATGTGCACCAACGCCCAACGGACAAATAATTTTTTTTACGCGACTTTTGAGTTCAATCATCGTATAATAATCTAGATGGTCCCAATGGTCGTGAGTGATAATAAGGTAATCCAAATCAGGCAAATCTGAAGGTTTATAATCATTAGCTCCGTCAAAAGCTTTGTTGATAAATGAAACTGGCGAAGCCGAAATCATTACCGGATCGACCGCAATTTTTTTCCCATCGAGTTGCATGTACAACGATGAATGTCCCATCCAGACCAACAAATCGTCGGCTGGTAGGTTTTTCAAATCGGTTTTGATTGTAGGCAGTTTTTCTGCTGGTCTGAGATCGTCAACCTTTTCGAAGAAAAATTTATAAAAAGCAGTTATTTTTGACTGATTACCCACCATTGTTTGTGTAGGCGAAAGGTTTTTGAAGGCGTTGTTTTGATAATTTGACGATTGTTTGATTCGCTCTAATCGCTCTCCGTCTGGTAGTTTTCCAAACATCGGATGTTGTAGAAACAACAAACCTCCGACAACAATCAACACAATCACACTTAATATTCCGATAATCATTTTTTTGAAAATTTTCTTTGTTCTTTTTTTCATTGGTGATAAAATTACTCAGCTAATCACTGACTAAGAGGCAGTAAAAGTACAAAAAAAGATAACTTGATATGTTTTTTGCGTACAAAACCCATCCAAACAGCAAACAACACCTAATTTGCAACCAAGCAACAGCTACATTTTGTATATTTGTTGGCAAACAAATCACATAAAAACACTCCAAAACTGTGAATAATTCTAAAAAAATCAGCATACTTGGCGCCGGATGGTTGGGCAAACCCTTGGCGTATCAACTTCAAAAAAATAATCACAAAGTAAAGGTTTCGACGACTACATCCGAAAAAATTAATGATTTTTTGGTCAATGACATCGAAGCTATTTTGGTAAATGTGGCTGCTACATCAAGCAACCAAGCATTGGACCAATTACTAACAAACACTGATACATTAATTATTACGATTCCGCCTGGCAGACATCAACAAGTCGAAAACCAAAACTATGTTGACCGCATCAAATCTATTGTTCCATTTATCGAAAAACATCAGATAAAAGAAGTGATTTTTACAAGCTCGACCACTGTTTACATTTCGCTCAAAGGCGACGTTGACGAGACGAGCAAGATCGTACCTGTATCAGAAATGGATCGACAAATATTTGCCATAGAAAACCTTTTGTTAGACAACAAAAACTTTAATGCAAGTATTTTGCGTTTGGGCGGACTCATTGGTGAAGACCGTCACCCAGTAAAATATATTGTGCAAAGAGAGGTAATAGAACATGCCAACAACCCAGTAAACATGGTACATCAAAAAGATATCATAAGGTTTGTAGAAAAAATGGTTGAAACGAAATTGCCAAACGAAATTTTCAATATTGTTGCCCCAATAAGTAAAAACCGTCGTGATTTTTACACTGACGAAGCCAAGCGATTAGGGCTTTCGCCTCTACCAAAATTTATTGACAGCGATGAGGCAGATCAGCGCAGGGTAGTCGGCAAAAAAATAGCCCAACGTTATGCGTTGGACTATCTATACTTGTTGGATTAATCTAAAATCACAAATCAAAACCGACGCCAAAAGTAAACCGATTGGCATCTTTGCTATGGAAAAAATTCACATAAATAGCGGTCATCTTGGCCATATTTACCCAAATTCCGCCACCGTAAGAGTTGTGCCAACGATTAGAATCTTGACCAGACAACCATACTCTACCATAATCAAATCCGCCCAAAACTCCATATTTTATTGGAATAAACCCTTTGGCAGTACCTAGCTCCCAACGCATATCATTGGTTACATAAAATGAGTGTCTACCCAAAAATCGTTCGTTTCTAAAGCCACGCAATCCATTATTGCCACCGATGGCCGCTCCTTGATAAAAGTCATAGTTGTCGTTAAAAATTACCTTTCCTTTTGCCAACGAAGACAAAACCAATTTTCCGTTAGGCTCCAACTGATGGGTAAAACCGAGGTGGGCTTCTAAAGACGGAAAGTTTTGCTTGGTATCTTCGAGGTTCAAATACCAAGATGTTTTAGCTAAAAAAGTAAAGCCCAATGTAGGAAAAGCAGGATCATTATAATTACTGTAAGCATAAGACAACGAAGGCGTTGCAAAATACTTGCTATGAAAAACATCATCGGTCAACTGCGGAGAAAATTGTACAAAACGCCCGGAAGTTTCATCAACTTTTATGCGTTGTAGTTGCAAACCAGCAGATATTTTTGCACCATATCTACCTTTTTTTTCTAAGGCAGAACCTACGGATAAATAACTGATTTTTACACGATTATAATCCATTCCATCTACCTCATCTGTATTGATAGATTCGTTGCCAAAACCAAAATAGTTGACACTAAAATTTGGACTTGTAAAACGTGAGTTGACCGTCATATCCCAACCGTTGTTCAACACATTTTTGAAAACACCTTGATAACCCAACTCATAGCCGTTGGTAGCAAAGTAATACATACCCGAAAGATTGTGCTTTTGCGAAAATGGGTCTCTTTTAAAGCCATTGACTTCGTATGATAAATTTGCACCCAATTTTATTCCATCATCAGGGTTAAAACCTACATTTGGCATAGCAAAAAACGCATTGTATTTGGGCTTCATATAATCATAGTTATTGATTTTATAGTCATCTGTAAGACGTATTTTGGCATGGTGGTCAGCATTGATTTTATTCTTTTTGGATTGATAATCATACACCCATATTTTTTTACCGTTTTGGATGTTGAAAGTATCATTGTTTTGTCCGCCAATCAATCTGATTTTGATATAATTATCTCCTTCACCACTAACGTCAAAAACATCATCATCATCCAAACCATAAATCCAAATTTCGTTGGTTTTGTCTCTAAAATATGACTTTTGATGCACCAATTGTTCTTTATTTTTTTTCATTCGGTAGATAGACACATCTGTTTGACCATTTGGACGACGAACGATATCGAAACGTTCATCTTTGTCTGTCCCAGTGAGCACTACTTGTTTTTGCAACATATCATAGCGTTGAGCAGCCCAGTCTTGGAGAAGATTTCTTCTTTTTTTGATTTTTGCTATCACATCATTCGACGTATCATCTTGTAATTCTTTAGGCAAATGCGCAAAAGCGTTTTCGATCACCTCATCGGTAAGGTTTTGCTGAATAAATTGTGCTTGTTCTACCCACATCTGCTTGTTTGCACGATTGAGAAAAACGAGGTCTAATACATTGCCCGAACGATTGAGCCATTTGAGATTTGCCTGCTCTTTGTGAAAATCTTGGATATGCCTTGTGGCCGGAATTTGCAATAAATACTTGAGTAAAACACCATCAAATTTTGCAAAAACTTGGTCTCTATCACGTGGTATCGGCTTGTACACGCTATAATCTTCGTATTTATGTTCTGCCCATCGCCATTGGTCTTGGTGTCTGTCCCAATCGCCCAAAACCATATCAAACAATCTCGCCCTGATGTATGATTTTTCATCAATTTTTGATTTTTCATTTTTTTGTAAAGCCAGCATCAAATCTGATGTGCTGATGATATCATCTGCATGACCAAAATTGGATGCTTGACTATGCTCACTCATCGGGCGCTCTTCAATCATATAAAACTCGTCTCCGTAGGTTTCATTATACTTACCCAAGGCTTTTTGTTTGGGCACAAAAAACAATTGTGGTTTTGTGTAATTCACCTCAATAGGCTGTGCCAAATATTGCACAATAAACGGATAAAAAGGATGGGCAGATGTATAAAAATCATATAAAAAATCAGTGCTTCCGGTATCTTCAAAATCATCAATCACATATTGCTCTGTGTACATAGATTGTAAAAATCGCGTTGTATTTTTTTTGAGCGAACGCATGCTGTATTCTTTGCCATCTTTATCGGCAAGGCGCAAAGAGTTAGATTGCATACCACCACCTGCTCTTAGCGGTTTTAGTCCGCCAAAAAGTGTATCCAAAAGCACGTTTTTCACCTCTATTTTTTGTCCGTAATATTTGCGGTAAAGGTCGCCTATAAGCCAACGATGCAGTTTAGACTTTTGCGTCATTGATGTTTCATAAATCGAAGCTGTTGTGGTAGGTGATACTTTATCATCAGGTATAAAATCAGCTACCTCAAAAGTATCTTGAGGCAAAACTTCTTTTGAAAAAAGTAGCTTTTCTGTACCATTTTCGTTGCCATAAAAATGTACGACAGCACTTTGGTTTTTGTACACGTCTAAAACCGCATAACCATTGCTCCCAAAAGAAAAGTCGTATGGGTTTATTGCACGAGCACGGTCAGATTTTGAAGCCGCGCCGCTGATAATTTGTTTGATATTTCCTTTTTCTATGTATTGCAAATTGTGCTCATGCCCCGAGACCACAATCACATTGCTGCGGTCTGTAATTTCTGTTTTGATGCGATTCGCCAACTCGCTATAAGGCGCACTTTGAATGTCTTGAGGAATACCTATTGTTTTTCTAAAAAAATTAAAAACCGACCCTATTACAGGTAAAGGCACGTGCCCGATAGGATACAATTGTTGGTCTACAGACATCAACTGACCGCCATGCGAACTATTAGACATCAATGGATGATGTATCGCCAAAACCACTACTTGATTTTGATGTTTGTTGAGCAAACTGGTTACTTCATCAAAAAACGCTTCTTTGGTTTTGATATCGCAATCGTCGTTCATGGTTGGGTAATCGTTCCAATCTTCCAAAAACCATTGAGAATCAATGGTAATCACAACCACTTCATCATTAATTTTTAATCGGCCTATGCCGCAATTATTTTTGGGTAAAAACGCATCTTTATCATCCAAATAATCAGTCACAAAATCAGCCTGTTCTTCTAATCCTTTGATACCATTATACCAATCGTGATTACCTGCAATAAAAAGTGATTGTCCTTTAAATTTTTCGGCAATTTGTAACTGAAAAGTCAGTTTTTCTTCTGCCAATTTTCGCTCGGCTGTCCCCTTCTCTACTGGCATCCCTTTGGGATAAATATTATCTCCCAAAAAAATCAGTGTAGCCTGTTCATCAGCCGATGATATTCTGTCTTCGAACAACTGCAGAGTTT
>JBFHGP010000078.1:0-9861 GCA_041583035.1 Flavobacterium sp. | reverse complement strand
TGAGATATTTACGCAATTTGGCAATATACACATCCATACTTCTTGAAGTAAAATAGTTGTCGTCTCTCCAAATTTTTGTCAAAGCGATCTCTCGTGGCATCAAGTCGTTTTCGTAAAGTGCCAACATTTTGAGCAAATCGTTTTCTTTTGGTGATAATTTTAATGATTCGTCACCTTGATAAGTCAAAAATCTCAATTTTGAATTGAAGTCAAACTTACCGATTTTGAACTCAAATTTGGTATCATCGGCTTTGGTCTCTGATGATTTGCGTTGGATAATCGCTTGGATTTTCATCAACAATACCTCAGAGTCAAACGGTTTGTTTAGGTAATCGTCTGCACCAACTTTGTAACCTTTGAGTACATCTTCTTTCATAGTTTTTGCAGTCAAAAAGATGATTGGTATAACTTTGTTTTTCTCTCTGATTTCAGTAGCTAAGGTAAACCCGTCTTTGTAGGGCATCATCACGTCCAAGATACATAAGTCAAAGTTGTCTTTTTTAAATTTTTCGAAGCCTTCCATACCATTTTTGGCCAAAACGACTTCAAAATCATTCATATTTAAATAATCTTTTAATATTGACCCAAAGTTTGGATCATCTTCTACTAGTAGTATTTTTTTGTTGTTCATTGTTTTCATGGTAAACTATTTTTAATTGATGAGTGGTATTTTTATGGTAAATGTACTTCCTTTTCCTTTTTCGCTTTCTACATAAATCTCGGCGTTGTGGTCATCTACGATTTGTTTTACATAAGCCAATCCCAGACCGTGCCCTTTTACATTGTGTAAATCTCCGGTATGCTCTCTATAAAATTTTTCAAAGATGCGTTTTTGGGCTGCTTTGCTCATCCCTTGACCTTGATCTTTGATTTTTATCAGGATATTGTCTTTGACGTTCTCGGTGCATATATCTATTTGTGGTGGCTCTGACGAATATTTTACTGCATTGTCCAAAATATTAATCAATACATTGGTAAAATGTACAGGGCTCACCAATACTGTGTTGCGTGTAGCATTGAGATGTTGTCTCACTTCACCTTGACGATCTTCTACAATCAATCGAATATGCTCTGCTGCTACTTCTACAATATCGTCCATTTCTACTTTTTCTTTTTGGATATCTAGCTCTCGTTTTTCTAATTTTGACATCCGCAAAATGTTTTCGATTTGGGCATGCATGCGTTTATTTTCTTCCCTGATCATGTGAACGTAACGAGTCACTTTTGCCTCATCGTTGATAGTTGCTGGGTTTTTGATAGCGTCTAGAGCCAAATTGATGGTTGCAATTGGTGTTTTGAACTCATGCGTCATATTATTGATGAAATCATTTTTGATTTCGGATATCTGTCGCATGCGAATCAATTGTGAAATCGCACTCATATAAGCAGCCAAAATCACGAATGTAAACAACAAAGACATGAGCACGAAAGGCATCAAATCTGAAAAAAGAAATTTGTTTTTCTCCGGAAAACTCACATATAATTGGTATTCGCTGTTGCCGTAAAAATTTTGAAACAATGGTGCCGAATAAGTGTTTTTAGGATTGTAAACAAAATCTGATGATTGGATAGATGTTTGTACTCCGTTATTAAAAACTCCGTAAGTAAATCTAGTATCTATCCCACTATCTTTTAGCTCTTTACTCAACAATTCTCTAATTTGCTCATTGCTCACACGGTCCTCTATAGGATAGGCAGATACAATATCATTGAGAGCAATATCTGCGGTAATCCTATTAAACTGCTCAATTTCACTCTCCTGCTCCATCACTTGAGTAGGCAAAGTATCATCGTTAAAACTATTCATCACTCCTGCATATTGACTTTCATCAATGGCTTGTTGCTCATCCTCATAAATTTTCATTTTACGAGTTGTGCTGTAATTACGCAGGGTAATATCTCCTGATTTATTGTCAAAGAACGAACCTGGCAAAGTATAATCTTGAGATGATATGATATTGGAATAAACAATTTCATTTTGATTGTTTTTTTCAATATAATATATCTCTCGGATATCTTTTTTTTCAGGATTTTTCCCTTTTTCTTGAGCATATTCACGAAATCTCTTCTTGAATTCGTATTGCTCACGCTCTTTTATCATTTCGGCTACATTTCTAGAAATAAACGAAATTTGATTCCTGAATTGTAGATCATTATTGTCATAAGAGGTTTTTATCCAATACAATTGTACAAAAATTATACCAATTAATGACAAGCTCATGAGAGCGACCAGTAACTTAAATCTTAACTTATTCATTGTTGACAACAAATTTAACATTTTATCGGCTGCCTGTAAAACGAATTAACCGAATTTTAACAAGATAGTTTACAATATTTTCTGTAAAATTTTCAAAAAATCAAGCTGAGCTACCTCTAAGTCTAGGTTTTTCACAACTTCATTGGCCAATTTTTCTTTTTCTTCATCTGGCCATTGGTTATTCATCCGTTTGAGCACTTCTTCCCTACTCACCTCATCGCGCTGCATCACGCGCTCGATGCGCACCTCTTTGGGAGCAGTAATCAATATGCTATAATCGCAAGATTTATACAAGCCTGCTTCAAACAACAAAGCGGTTTCTTTCAGAATCATTTTTTCATGTGAATGTTTTGCTACAAAATCTTCAAAATCTTTTTTTACTGCTGGATGAATGATTTGGTTAAGCATTTGGAGTTTTTGCTTATCAGCAAAGACAACTTTGGCTAATTTTTGTTTGTCCAAAACATTGTCTGTCCAGATATCCTCTCCGGCAAAAGCGATTTTCATCTGATTGATAATCAACGGTTTTTGGTACATTTTTTTGGCCTCAGCATCAGCGTAATAAGTAATGTAACCGTGCTTTTCGGCAAACTTCATCAAACTGGTTTTTCCACTGCCAATACCTCCTGTGATACCTATTATTTTTGTCATCATAATTCAATTAAAAAACATTTCGGGCATAATCTCTTCTGGTTTTTTCTGGCGAAAACCTACCCAATACTTACTTTTGGCAAAGCCTCTGGCATATCCGTAAAATTGTATCCAACAAGCTTTTACACTCAATAACGCTACCCAAAAAGATTTTGTTGTGCACCAAGCGTCTATCCCTAATATTAAGAAGTATAAAAAATATGCCAAAACGGGAAACCAAAAACCAAAAAGTGCTAAAATAATTGCCAAAAACAAGCCACTGACAAACAGTAACGGAAACCAAAAAGTAGGCTTTTTATAGGTCGGATGCCATAGGTCTAAAATTGGGCGTGCTTTACCAAATTTATTGACTTGTACATAAAATTTTTGCCAATCTATCCGTCTTTTGTGATAAACATAAGCAGACGATATCAATCGAGTTTGGTAATTCATTTTCCATAAACGAATGCTTAAATCTGGGTCTTCGCCCGGATGTATTTTACCAAAACCTCCCGAGGCTTCAAACGCCTGACGAGAAATCCCCATATTGAAACTCCTTGGTTGAAATTTACCAATTTTTTCAGACGCTCCACGAATACCACCAGTTGTCAGCACAGATGTCATCGTATAATTGATGGCTTTTTGCACATCGCTAAAAGAGTCTAATGCTGCATCGGGGCCGCCAAAACAATCTACAAAATTATCATTTAGTGCACGATCTACCTGGGTGAGGTATTCGGGCGGAATGATACAATCTGAGTCAAAAATGATAAAATAATCACCTTTGGCTTTTTGCATGCCGAAATTTCGCGAATCTCCTGGCCCGCTATTGTCTTTGTAATAATACGAAATTGTCAATTTTTGTTGATATTTTTCGATTACTTCTCGACAATCATTTACCGAACCATCTTCTACTACAACCACCTCAAAATCATCTATATAAGTTTGTTTCAACAAACTTTGTAGCAATTCATCTATTTCGTCCGGACGATTGTATACCGGTATAATTATAGCATATTTCATGATCGGTTGGCTAATGCGCAGTAAAAGTATAAAAAATAAATATTTATGCAGACAAAATTTATGATTTACAGCCAATAAAAGTGAATAAAAAAGCAGGCAATAAGCCGGGTTCTGTAATTTGCCGAAGCAAAATCCTTATCATTTATCTAGGCGAATGGTTGCCCAAACGCTCTATCTGCCTACCCTCCAACATCAGGCGAACAGCCCTTTGCTAACAATTGCTAGCGCATTGGTTTACATGACATTTCACCGCATAGAGTTTACCTGATTTCACTACAGCATTACCTGTACATTCTTTCTGTTGCACTTGTCCTGATTTTTCAACCGGCGGACGTTATCCGCTATGCCGTTCTGTGGTGCCCGGACTTTCCTCTGACTATTGCCAGCGATAAGGCTGCCTGCTCGCGACAAAGGTAGATATTTATGTCTTTATAATCCTAAAAATTCTCTGTATATTTGCGAAGAAATAGGATGTAATATGACTTTTATAAAGATTACCGAATCAGAATCGAAATACCAAAATTTGGAACAAAAAACCGTCAATGAGCTACTCACTGTCATCAATCAAGAAGACCAGACAGTACCCAAGGCGGTCGAAAAAATTATCCCAAGTATAGAAAAAGCAGTCCATACCATTGTAGCGCAAATGCAAAGCGGCGGACGACTTTTTTACATTGGTGCAGGTACTTCTGGGCGCTTAGGTATTGTCGATGCATCTGAGTGTCCGCCTACATTTGGCGTGTCTGATGATTGGGTAATCGGGCTGATTGCTGGTGGTGATACCGCCATTCGCAAGGCTGTAGAAAATGCTGAAGACTTTGCTGATAATGCCGTCAAAGATTTGCAGGCTTATCACATTAGCGATAAAGATTTTGTGATTGGCATAGCAGCTTCTGGTACAACGCCTTATGTTTTGGGTGGATTACAATTTTGCCAAGAAAACAACATTCCGACTGCTTGTATTACTTGCAACCCCAATAGCCCGGTGAGTCAGTTTGCTGATTATCCGATAGAAGTCGTTGTTGGGCCAGAAGTAATTACTGGTAGCTCGCGAATGAAAGCTGGTACAGCACAAAAATTGATTCTCAATATGATATCAACCACCGTGATGGTAAAGCTAGGGAGAGTCAAAGGCAACAAAATGGTAGATATGAAACTGTCTAACAACAAACTCGTGAACCGTGCCGAAAAAATGTTGATAGACGAATTAAATATCGATGAAAGCACTGCCAAAGATTTGATCGAAAAACATAAAAATGTAAGAGACGCCATAAATGCCTACCAACAATGAGTACACCAAAAATTGATAAAAAAACAATGATGAAAGGCTTTCGAAAAGTTGGTCTCGCCATGCCTTTGATGTTTGTAGGTCCCATTGTAGTCAACTCTTCTTTCAAAAACCAATCACACCCTTATTATTATTATGTATTGAGCATTGGCATAGCCATTTGTTTATTTGCCATGCTTTGGTTTTTTTTGGGTGTGAATACTATCGTAAAAGGAATTTTCAACGACAATAATCAATCTGAATAATGAAAAAAATATTGTGCTTGGCTACCTTAGCTACCTTATGCACCAGCTGTTACCAAGAAGAAAAAAACT
Source organism: Flavobacterium sp. (assembly GCA_041583035.1). GTDB lineage: Bacteria > Bacteroidota > Bacteroidia > Flavobacteriales > Flavobacteriaceae > Flavobacterium. The sequence continues at coordinate 4,349 of JBFHGP010000078.1, read as the reverse complement.
GTGCCGATTTTAAAACAGGTACTTTTAAATTTGAGCAAGAAATCAATGGTGAGATTCATCTATCAACGTTCGTCAGAAACGATTCGATCGAAATCGAAACTTATATGGGTAAAACCGACACTGCTTCTATCCGATGGATTAACGATTGTGAATATATTTTACAAAAAATAAACCCTAAAAACATGGCCGAACAAAAAGGTATTCACATGAAAATTTTGAGTACCAACAAAGATGAATACACCTTTGAATATGGACTGGTTGGCGAAGTAGAAAAGCAAAGAGGCGTCATCAAAAAAACTAGTGAGTAAACTGATTTTGGTTGAATATTTTAATTTCCAAAAAACACTTTTATTAGCCAATAGAAGTGTTTTTTATTTTAACAAAACTTTATTGACAGATAAACATTCAATATACACGAATAAAAAAACTCCATAAAGACCTCCCATATAATTGGTAAATTGCAAATAAAAAGGGCTACGTGAAAAACCTATTCTCAAAAATTGCCAATACCGCCAAAGACAGCAAAAAAGAGTACGGTACCGAAAAAAAGGAATCGAAAACCGATACCAAACACTGCAAAACTTGTGGCGCGGCGCGACCTAAAGACACCAACCTTACCGTTTGCGATTATTGTAGCACGCCTTTTATGAACATTGATGTAACCATTAAAGCCGATGAATAACCCAACATACAGCCATATAGAAATGACAGCTAGCGAAATGGCTTTGGTAAACCGTTGGGACACTTTTGTGCAAAAAACCACCCAGCGTTTTAAAGAAACCCTTACCGAAAGCACCCAACTGCTTACCCAACAATTACAGGAAACCAACTACGATTACAACACCGTTTTTAGAACGTGGAGCGCCGTAAAAGACAAGATTTTTAAACTCATTGAAACCGTAGACAACACCTGGAACCACAAGGTAGAACCTTTGCTAAAAAAGGAAGGCGACGCTTGGTACACGGTGCGATTAAGCGTGGGCGATATCGAAAACAATTTGCATCAGCAATTGGAGGTGTACGAAGTGTTTATTCAAGGAAAATTGTCGGAGTTGCAGTACCAACACCTTTTGCCCTTGGTAGACAAAGATTATAACTGCACCCAATGTGGCGCGGTGGTGCGTATCAACCCCAAAATTTTTAGGGCGCAATACATTACGTGTAACGCTTGCAATACCACCAACACCATAGATTTAGAAACCAATTTTGTGCATTTGGCGCATCAGTTAGACCACATTGCGGCGTATCAAAACATAACTCTTTTTAAGGCGATGAAAACCGCCCTAGAAACGCTTCAGGCAGAGCGACCGCCAGCACCAGAACACTTGTGGGACGCCTATAAAACGGCTTACGAAAACTATCACAACGCCAAACTAAAGAATTTGCAAGCTTTAAGAATGTTTTCGGAAGAAGACATTCAAACGAAAAAAGAAAAATTTCAGAGCGAATTAACCGAATTTATAAACATTCAAAAACATAATAAATATGGAGAAAATTAACGGAATATCATTTGAAGATTGGGCTGCCGGTTGTGGCCAATTGACCCACGGAATGCCCGAAGATAAAGTCATTGAAACTTTAGGGGTAGAATTACCTGTTTGGCAAGATACCATGGAGAAATTCACCGAAAAACTGTCAGACCCAGATTTGATAATGAAATACACCGAAATCTTTAGCAACCCCAACATTGGGCCGTTTGCGGGTGGCGGACAAGCTACGGGCGAAGACGATTGGAGAAAGGTGATTCCAGACCACGGGGCGTTTATCCGTTTGCAACGCGAAATGAATATCGCTACCCAAAACGGTGTAGATGCCGCTAAATTTCTTGAGGACAAAGGCCTCAACATTGGGCAATATTCGCAAGCAAGTATGGCGTTTATGCAATTACAAAACGAGATGGATTCTGCCGATGTGTATCAGGCTTACAAAGAAAACAGTTCCGATTTGGACCATAAAGAATTGATGGACAAATATTTTCCGGAATACGAACATTATATGGCTTTAGTCTACACGCTTGAAGTGGCGGTAAACAAGGCGATGGCGCAAGACCGTTTTAAATTGGATTCTACCGCATTACACGCACAGCGCGACAAACTGAACGAGTTGGGAATAGACGAAAATTTATACGAATATATGTATGAGCATTATTCTGCTTGGGAACAAGAACAGCTAGAAAAACAAGGCGAAGAAGCCTTTAACGCCTACCGTTTTGGCATTATTGAAAAGGTAAAAGCCGGCAACGTGGCCATTGCCAACGTAAATGAGCAAGAAAATAAAACCGAAGGATTAGCAGACGATATCGAATTTTAAACCATTACAATGGGCATAAAAGAAAGCTTAAAAAACCAATTTCGGTCGGTAGTACAGTGGGAACAACCGCACCCCAACGAGCTATTTTACCGCTTTACCGAACGTGGCGACGAACTTAAAAATGCCTCGAAGTTAATTTTGCAGCCTGGACAAGGCTGCATTTTTACCTACGAAGGCCAGATTGTAGATGTTTTTGAAGAGGCCGGAATGTACAACCTAAAAACGGGCAACAAACCATTTCTTACCTCGCTAAAAAAGGTGTTGTACAATTTTGAGAGCAACCACAAAGTAGGTTTGTGGTTTTTTAGAAAAGCCGATATGGTCAATATTCGTTGGGGTACACGCATTCCAATTACTTATAACGACCCGGTGTATGGCTTTCCGGTAAATTTGCGTGCTTTTGGCAATTATTCAGTAAAAATTACCCAAACACGTCAGTTTTTTGAAAATATGGTGGGCGGACAAGAGTTTTACTGCGTGCATCATTTGCAAGAAATTTTCTTATCGCGCATCACCCAGCCTATTTCTAATTTTTTGGCGAATGCTAAATTTTCGTATGCCGAAATTGATAGTAATATCGAACAAATTGCGAAAGATGCCCAAGAAAAAACGGTGCAGATTTTTGCTGATTTAGGTTTTGAATTGCTCGATTTTAGGATTGAAGGTACTTCGTTTGATGACGAAACCAACAAGCGAATTGCGGGCATTAGCGATATGCAAGCCGATGTGCAAGCCGCAAAATTGGCAGGTATTGATTTTTCTGAATTACAAAAACTTCGTGCAATGCGCGATGCCGCCAATAATGAAGGAACCGCCGGTGCCGGAATGGGACTTTTTGCCGGTATGGAAATGGGTAAAAACATTCAGCATACCAATCAGAACAACAATGCAGCAACCGATTTAAAATCGAAACTTAAAGAACTAAAAGAATTGTTTGACGAAGGTTTAATAGACGAAGACGAGTTTAAATCCGCGAAAGCGAAGTTGTTATAGTTGTAAGTTTTAAATTATAAGTTGTGAGTTGAAAATTTTTAGTCATTCAATTACATTATTTAAAATTCAAATGTTTAAAAACAAATAGGAAGTTACATTTTTTATGGTTGCCGAAAACTTAACACTAATAACTTAACACTAAAAACTTATAATTAAAAAAATGATGAAACCCTTACTCCTTTTAATATTTGTTTTTGGAATGTTCGTTTCGTGTGGACATTCAAAAACCGCTATACAATCACCAATGATTCCAAAAGAAAAAGACATTTCCAATCAATTTTCGGCACAAGAGTTCAAACAACTCAGAGCATTTGTGTTCAAAAATGGCGATCGACTTACTTTTCGCAGTTTTGATGGTGATAATCCGCATTATAAACTGGATGAAATAGATGTATTCTTTGGCACATTCAAACAAAATTTCGGAAAATTTCCGTTGGAGGAAGAATATACCGAACTCATTATCCGTGTAAAAGAAGAGAAAATCAACTACATCACGCTAAAGTTAGAAAACAAGAAAGTATTCCTTATAGATGTATATTTTGAAGGATTTCAAGAACTGGAAACTGTTTTAGAAAAACACCTGAAAAGTCTAAAAACCATCCATCACAATTAAATTTTAAAACCAATGTTTTTTATCAAAAAATCTGAAAAAGCCAAAGAATTTATTGCGCTCCTTAAAGAATTAGGGTTGAGCAGTTTTCACTACGAACATAACAAAAAGAAAGATATTTTTGAATTTATACAACCAGGCTTCAAAGTGCGGAAAAACGTTCGTTTAGACCTGAAAAACAAAACCGTTTCTTACCAAAAAAATCACAAAGAGTTTGAGGAGGTTTTACCTTTTCAACTCAAAATGGTTCAAAACAACAAGTGTTTTATCACGGCTAATTTTAATGAAGAAACAATAAATGTTATTGATTTTTCGAAGAAAAAAGAAACCAAAGAATTGTCGCATACGGTAAAAAAAATCAATGAATTTTTGTTGGAACGTTCGCTACAAACTGAAACGAAAATTGAAAATGAATTTACCGACAAACAGTTGTGGA
>JBFHGP010000077.1:0-9861 GCA_041583035.1 Flavobacterium sp. | reverse complement strand
ATACGCAACCAGTGCATATCACGCGATCTTCTTACCTCGTCTTTACCTACAACTGGCACGTTGTTTTCTGCGTGACAAGCGATCACACACGCACCACAACCTGTACAAGCATTCAAATCGATAGACAAGTTGAAATGATGACCAATACTACGGTCAAATGATTCCCAAATATCTACAGATTTTGCAGGAACAGCCTGGTGATCTAACGATACCATTGGCACGATATTCCATGCTTCAGCATCTTCTGTATTGAAAGTATCTAAAGTAGTTTCTTTCAAAATATCACCTCTACCCATTAAGGTATTGTGTAACTGCACACAAGCAAACTCGTGGTCGCTACCAGCAGCTAATTCGATAGTTGCTGATTGATTGTTTTGTCCGTTTACATATAACGAGTAAGCGTTAACACCTACTTGCATTTCTTCTTTCATAGAAGCTTTGCGACCATATCCGAAGGCCAATCCTATCGTACCCGGCGCTTGACCTGGCTGGATAATTGCTGGCACGTTTTCTAAAGTCTTTTCTCCTACTTTGATATTTACAACGCTACCGTTCAAACCTCCATTGGCAACATGGTAGTTTTTGATTCCGATAGCTTCTGCGTCTTTTCTAGAAACGGTTACATAGTTATCCCAAGAAACCCTTGTTAATGGATCAGGAAACTCTTGTAACCATGGATTGTTGGCTTGTTGACCGTCTCCCATACCTGTTTTGGTATAAAAAACTAAGTCAAAACCATTGGCTTTCTTGGCCGAAGACAATTTGTTTGCAGCAGATTGAAAATCTACCCCTACAGCAGAAACTGCCGAAGCTTCAGAGGCATAAAAACCGTTGTGTACCAAGGTATTCCAAGTAACACCTGGCGCTACCGTTGCAGCTACAGTTTTCATATAGTCATAGTAGCTCTCGGTTTTACCCAAAAAGCTCATCAAACTCTCTTGGAATTGTTTTGTGCTAAACAATGGTCTAATCGTTGGCTGAGTAATTGAATAATGCCCCGCTTTGATAGACACATCTCCCCAAGACTCTAAATAATGAGGTGCAGCAGCAGCGATATTAGACACTAAAGCTGTTTCGTCTTCACGTTGTGTATATGTTGCCGAAAGTTTCACTTTCTTCAATCCATCTTCAAATGATTTTGCCTCAGCAAAAGTATACATAGGGTTCACTCCACTCATGATAAGCGTGTGCACATTCCCTGCGTTCATATCTTTTACCAATTGCATAAATTCGCTCATATTACCTTGGCGAACATTTTTGGCTCTTTCTGGCATAAATGCTTCAGACGACAAAGCGTTATTGATAGCAAAAACTAACAACTGTGCATCTACATCGTCCAACCCAGACACCAAAACACCTTTGGCACCGGCAGATTTTAATTGTTGTGCTGCTTTTACCACTTCAGCATCAGCCGGAGTAGAAGACACAGACACATTTGCCCCTGTAATAAGGTTATATAATTTTACTAAAGCTAATTTTTGGTCAGCGATAGTCATCGGCACACGACGGTCAGCATTTGCACCAGTCAAAGACATATTGGCTTCGAATTGGATATGCTTAGACATCTTTCCGTTTTTAGGAATACGTCCTTTGGCGTAGTTACCTTCGTATCCGCCACCATTCCAGTCACCGATAAAGTCAGCACCTACAGAAACGATTACATCAGCCTTACCAAAATCATAGTCAGCCAATGCGCGTTTACCGTAAGCCTGCTCGTAAGCATTCAATGCTGCATCGTAAGAAACTGCATCATATATTACTTGCTTAGCTGTTGGGTATGCTTGTTTAAATTCTTCAATCAATTTATCTGTAGAAGGCGACGCCATAGAGTTGGTCAACAAAACGATTTGCTCACCAGCTGTTTTTGCTTCTTCTAAGCTAGTCTGAATTTTTTCTTCTACTTCAGCCCATGAGGTTGATTTGCCACCAATAGTTGGTTGCTTCAATCTCAAGCTATCGTATAAAGACAACACAGAGGCGTGCACACGAGCATTTGCTCCTGTGTTAGCGCCTTCCATATTGTTATTTAAAACAGATATAGGACGACCTTCTCTTGTTTTGATCAATATGTTTGTAAAGTCGAAACCATCAGCAATTGTAGTTGCATAATAATCAGCCACACCAGGGATAATTTCCTCTGGCTGAAATACGTATGGAATTGATTTACGTACTGGTCCATCACAAGCAGCCAATGAAGCCGCAGCTGTGGTAAAACCAACATATTTCAAAAAATCTCTTCGGGTTGTTGAAGACGAGCTTAACGAACTTTTATCAGACAGAAACTCGTCTGTAGGAATTTCTTCAACAAATTCGTTGTCTCTCAAATTCTCAACAATCGAACTGTTTTCATTCAGCTCTTCAACACTTTTCCAGTATTTTTTGTTTGATGCCATTGTATAAAGATATATTAGCTTCTTAAATAATTAATTAATAGTGACATTTAGCACATTCTAGCCCACCCAACTGACCGATGGTCAATTTTTCTACGCCGTACTTTTTAGCCAACTCTTCGTGAATTTCTTTATAATATTCGTTATTCACATCTACTTCTGTCTCGCGGTGACATTCTACACACCATCCCATAGTTAGTGGAGAGTGCTGTCTCATAATTTCCATTTCTTCTACCGGACCGTGACAAGTTTGACATTCTAATCCTGCTACAGAAACGTGTTGCGAGTGATTGAAGTAAACAAAGTCTGGCAAGTTGTGAATTCTAACCCACTTCACTGGTTTTTCTTCTCCAGTATAAGTTTGAGTAGTCGGATCCCAACCTACTGCTTCGTATATTTTCTGAATTTCGGCAGTGTAAAATTCTTTACTATAATCTACATAGGTAGAATCTGCACTTCCGGTAAATTCGTTGATATTTTTATGACAGTTCATACAAACACTTACTGATGGAATACCAGAAGTTTTTGACGTTCTTGCTGATGAGTGACAATATTTACAATCGATACCATTCTCTCCTGCGTGTATTTTGTGCGAGAAGTGAATTGGCTGGATTGGCTCATATCCTTGATCTACACCTACCTGCATCATATATCCAAACGCAAAATAAGAACCTACCAAAAACATAACAATCACAGACATCAACACTGCAAATTGATTTTTTGCAAACGATTTCCAAATCGGCATAGATTTTTCAGCCGACACATCAAAACCGTTGTTTTCTGCAATTTTTGTCAATACTTTTTTCACATACACCAACAACACTATCAGCACTACCAATACTATTGCCAACGCACCAAATATCAACATATTCAATGAAGAATTATCCGAAGCCTCACCCGATCCAGCAGCTTCAGCAGCAGCCGCAGGCGGCGCAGCCTTTTCTTCTGAAGTGTAAGCCAAGATATTGTCGATATCCTCGTCAGACAAATTAGGAAATGAGTTCATCGGAACTTGGTTCCAATCGTTAAACAATTTAACAGCTGCTGCATCTCCAGACTTAATCAAGCCTGAACTATTTTTAATCCACGCATGCAACCATTCTGTCGAGTGACGATCGGCAACATGACGCAACGCTGGCCCTGTCATATCACTATCAAGTTTATGACAAGCCGCACATTGTGAATTAAACAACTGCTTACCCTTAGCTACATCTTGTGCCAAAGCATGTGTCGAAAAGCATAACAAGAATGCCATGCACATGAATAAAATCTTCGAAATCGAGTTGTAATTACTCCTTTTTTTCATAGTTAAAAATTTATCAACTAAATTTTTTATCTGAATTGAAAGCAATATCGCTTTACAATTCCATTAAAACTCCGACAAAAATACAACATAAGTATCACTCAAAAAACCTCGACTAGTGATAAAAACTCAATTTATACTAATTCTAAATAACTGCAAAGTCGTATCATTTGGTCTTTTTTAGTACATTTGTAGCAAATCTACTTCATTATGAATAATTTAAGAAACGGAAATATTTTTTTAACAGTTGTTGTTTTTCTTTTTCTATCCAACTTGACCTTTGCGCAAGAAAAAGAATTTAGATTGATTCAAGATAATCGTTTTGAAGAACTACTAAAACACAAAATGAGCGTCAACAACACCTTTTCTGTGTACAAAAACTACTCTGTACAAGTTTTTTACGGCAATCGACAAGAAGCCGAAGAGCAGTATAAAAAATTTAAAGAGCTTTTTCCAAAAACAGATGCTACCATTATTTATGCAGCGCCTAACTATAAGGTGATTGTTGGAAACTACAAATACCGCATACAAGCCGAAAAGTTTTTGAATGAAGTCAAAGGGATTTTTCCGAAATCGTTTGCGGTGCGTTTGAAAGGATAATATAATAAGGTATAAAACGGTTTTTAATTGCCGTTGATAAATCGATGATCTGTGAGTGTGTGTAAAAACGCCAGCAGATCATTTTTTTCTTGTTCGCTGAGCGGAATCCTATTGTTGTTGTTTTGTAAAATTGGATCGAGGTTGTCAGCGTCTAATACGCCATTGTCAAAATAATCTAACACGGCACGCAAATCGGCAAACTGCCCAAAACTCCCATAAGGCGCAGTCACTGCAATATTGCGCAAAGTAGGCACACGAAAACTCATATAATCACTCATTTCGCCAGTCACTCTTGCCCTACCCGCTTCGTTACTATCTGTATTGAGCGGAAAACCGATATTCCTAAATGATTGATCGGTAAACAATGGTGTATCGTGACAACTCATACATTTTTCTTGAAAAGTCTGATAACCCCTGGCTTCGCTTTCGCTAAAAGTCTCGCTCTGTTCTCGCACCACTCGGTCATATTTGCTATCGACCGAAATCAAGCTGTATTCATACTGTGCGATACTTTGGTAAATACGATTAGGCGTAATCTCTTCATCGCCAAATGTCTGTAAAAACAGCGTGGCGTATGTTGGGTCTACAGAAATTTTTTCGATAACTTCTACAATAGACGAATCCATCTCTTCGTGGGTAATAATTGGCACAATAGGCTGTGCTTCTAAACTCAATTTGCTTCCGTCCCAATTGTAAAAACGCATGAACGCAAGATTTTGAATTGGCGGTGTATTGCGAATACCTACCCGACCTTCGACACCTACGGCTCTCGGACGATTATCGGCAAAAGCATGCGATTGAATGTGACAGCTCGCACAAGCAATGGTATTATTTGTACTCAACCTTTTGTCGTGAAACAATTTTTCGCCCAAAATCACTCCGTATTTAGTGGGTTGATTATTGTAAAACGCTGAGTTAACCTCTGGAAAATCATCCGGAATATTTATCGTCAATGTTGGATTATCCATCTCAATTGGTTGGTAATCGTCATCGCTACAAGCAGCCAACAAAAAAACGATTGTAAAAACAAATATTATTTTTTTCATGTCGATAACATTAAAAAGTTGCTGCAGCAAAACATCGCCACAGCAACTTGATAAAAACAATTAGTTTTGCACACTGATGATAGAAAACATCCCTTGTTGGTCATTTACACCATCGCCTCCCAAATTATCAACAAACTTTGTCATTTGCACAGCTGTGTGGATATTTGGCGTAGCATTATCATCCATTCCGTCGCCAGTAGACAACGTGATGGTATGCGCGCGCCCACTCAATAAGTGGTCAAAATCTGCTTTGATACGGATTACAGGCGACTGGCTACCCACGCGCGCTTGCTCTGGCAAATCCAAAACAATGTTGCGGTAGGCATCTACCCCTTGTGTGTAAGCAGACTCGTCGCCTTCGACAGTACTACCAGTGTGGATAGACATGGTTTTGTGGTCGGTGTCATAAAAACCTTCGAGTTTGGTAAATCGATAACCTGTACCCCATTCCCACATCATCTCTGTGTCGTTGGCGCCTGCCGCGGCGTAAAACTCCGGAAACCTTGTTTGGTCTAATGTATTGAGGTCGTTACGCACCCCTAAACCAAACTTTATTTGACTGTAATCGGCAGACGGAATATCATTCATCACATAGGTCAAACTCTCTATATTGGCTTGGTTGACAACCATCGCGCCTTTGTCCAAATCATTGACATGGTAAGGCACCTCTGTACCATCAGCTTTGACCAATCGAATGTTGCTGATCACATATTTCACCTCAGCAAAATGATGGTATTGCCCAGCAGCAGAAGTATGACCAGTCGCTGATGATGAATGCGCATCACCCAAAACGATTTCTCTATCCCCAAAAGTATTGGTAAAAGACAAAGTGACATTGTTGGCTACTGGCGAATCATCATCGCTACTACATGCTACAAAAGTTGCTGAAGCCAATACTAACAAAAGGTGTTTTTTAAAATTTTTCATGGTTTAATAGGTTTAAATAGATTTTTTAAAAGTTAATTTTCAAAGACGTAAAAATATTGCGTCCCATTCTAGGGATGTTTCCCCAATCAGCATAAGTGCTGTAATATTCATTCAGGATGTTTTCGGCGCCAATTTGTCCAACCAATTTGTAGTCATTGATATAAAAAGTATAATCGGCAGAGAAATTCCACACCACATAAGACGGCGTTTGGTCTTCGCCATACTCTGGGCTATAATTCACCTGCACCCCATCGCCATTGACTGAAGTATTGAAACCAAAATTGCGGTAATGGTACTGCAAAGAAGTTTGATAACTCAACGGACGAATAAAAGGTAAATTTCCGTCTTGCTCGTCTTTACCACGTGCATAAGTAAGCACGCCTTTCCAATGCAAATGTGGCAAAATATCATACTTTGCCTGCAACGAAAAGTTGAACAAGGTTGCTTGGTCTAGCGAAGTATATCCTTTTACCCCAACCGACTGATAATTCATCGGGCTACCCAAACTCAGGATGCGGCCAATAATATAATTTTCGATATAAAAATAATTTACTTTGGCTTGCCAAGTCATTTTGTCTGTTTTGAAACTCGCTGCAGCATTCAGCTCATACGAAATTTCATTTTTCAGGTTAGGATTTCCGATGTAATCATATCGGTCAAAACTATTATAGATATAATAACCATAACCCTCAGAAACAGATGGTGCACGATGGCCGTAACCTGCCCCAATAGTAACATTGAACGCTTGTAAATCATGCGAATAATCAGCAAATAAACTAGGTAAAAACCTGGTTTTGGACTGAGGCGCGCCAGGATGAAAAATCCAATTAAAATCTACATATTTAGATTTGTTGTAATTCACCCCGAGCGATCCGCCAAAATTAAACTGACTATCGGCTGTCAATAGCAACGAATTGTTGATAGACAAACCTGCGTAGCGCGTAGTAACCCACGGCCAACTATACGCAAACATGGTACGCTCGCTTCTATCTTGCGGATACATTCTCATCTCAGCTATAGACAAACTTTGGTAAGCATTGAGCTGAATTTCAGACGAAAAGTCGTTTTTTTTCAAATTCAGTTTAGACACCAAACCATAAGTTGTGCTCCAACCAGGCATATCCATGTGTACCAGATTTTCGGGTCGTGTAGTGTCATCCATATAATGTTCGACCGTGTTAAAGTACAACTTGGTATCCCACGCACGTGCCAAACCCTCTGTGTATAGCTGCTTGTAACTCACCGAGGTAATCAAAGCCCGAGAAAGCCACAAATCCATCGGTAAGGCAGGATAGCCTACATCTTTGGCTACATCAAAAATAGCCTCTGCACGCAATGACGACAACTCGCTGGTTTTGTAAGCCAAGCCCAAAGCACTGTTGAATTTCTGAAACTGCGAATGATTGACCTCATCATTTTGTCCGTCAACATAATTATCTGCTTTGCGGTACGCCACACTAGCATCTGCCACCCATCGGTTACTTGTATAAGCGAGGTTACCCAAGTTAAAAAACTGTTTGTTGTTCAACTCAAAACCCGTTTGATAAGCACCTGACCAAGAAGTATAGGGTGTAAACTGCGAGTTTTTACGCTTGAGGTCGATGCTGCCTGCTACAGTGGCACCATTTGCACCGCCAGACTGCCCCGACTGTATATCGATGGCAGACAAATTGTTGCTTTCGACATACGAAGTAATCGGATCCATTTTGTCTGTACAAGCGCCAAAAACGTGCATGCCATCAATGGTGATGGTCGAACGCTCGCTGCTCATATTATTCAGCAAAGGCTCCCAGGCATACGCCCCACGTTTGATAAAGCTAATCTGATCTGAAGAAGCCAAATATTCATCCACCGTAACCGACATTTTCATGTCTGTTTTTATTTTTTCTTTGGTGATCACAATCAACAATTCTTCTAACTCAGTATCGAGGCTATCTACTTGTTGTGCAAACAAAAATTGAGTACACAAAAGCAAAAATAAAGTTATCTTTTTCATAGCTATCAAAATAATATATCAATGTGTAATTCGCTCTTCGCCCCCTCTACGCCAGGAGTAAAATCGGTAGGCACCTCTGTCCCTTTCACAACTTCTCCACTATTGTTAAGCAAAATAAAATTGAGCGTCCAATTGCCAATCATGGTATAATTGACCACCCCGTGATATAAGCCATCTTGCTGCTGGGTAAGATCTACATTATTGGGTGACGAATGATTGCCCATCGAAGGCTCTGGCATGCGCGGATCGAGCAACAAAGTATAAGCATCGGCTGTTGTATAAGTTTGAGATGCTTCTTGGTACTGACAAATTGCTGCCACCAACGGGTTTTCGGCCACTTTTGGGTACATCGGTGCTACCAATGCAATACAATATTGCTCCCCATCGTTACCAGTAAACATAGTCATATTGAGGTTTTTGTTGGGCTGAGCTTCTACCCTTACGCTTTCTACGCCAACATGAGTTTGCCCGTTTGTGGCGAACTGCCATTGTGTTTGCCAGCTGTATTGGTCAGTACTTTGGTCGGTAAAAATCACATAGCCTGTATAATTGTTTTGCTCGTGATTAAAAACCAACTCGCTAGTGTGCGGACAAGCCAATTGACTGGCATCAGACAAGGTTGCCAACGGTAAAAACTGCAACGAAAAACCATCTGTTACTGGCTCGTTTTGTGAGTTGTATAAAGTTGCACGAATAGGATTGTAGCCTTTGTAAAAAGTGCCATCGAGGACTTCTACGCTGAGGGTATAAGTACCCAAGCCGACTTTTATTGCCTCTTCAAACACCTGATTTTTAGGAATCTCAGTATTTAGTTCGGCTTCAAAATCAGTTTTATCTAGCGTACAAGCCATGGTTGCCGCCATACATAGAGCGAGCAAACCTAGGTTTGAAAATTTCATTTGCTAATGATTAATTACATGATTTTATCGCTGCCTTTAAGGTTATGGCAGCCCAAAACATTTGAATGATTGTCTCTACAACAAGCCATGACATACCGTCTGCGTTGACTGCAGCACAGATTTGCCCTCGTTTGTCGGAGATTTAGTGATGTAATTGGCACTGTTTAAACAAGTGCTTAGCTCAAAACAATGGGTGGTCTGAAAATGAAATCAGAGAATGAAAAGTGATAAGTAATTGTGTAAATAAAGTTTGTTTTATTTACCAACGGAATAATTGGCGTGACAAAAAAATTGTCGTCAATCTCTTGAAAAGTGATGATGTGGCTCTCGGCTGATGAAAAACGGTGTTTTTCTGCATCGTTATCTGCCGCATTTGCCATTTCTTTTGACAAATGACATTTACCGTTACAGGCAAGCTCTGGCTTGTCTTTATTGACGCAAAGTTCGTTTTTGATATAATCATAAAGCACTACATACTCAACCACCGGCAAAATGGGTTTGAATAGCATAAACAGAGACCATATGACTATAAACTTTTTCACGCCGCAAAGATAATAATTTTATTGCAACTAGGTTGCTTTTTATGAATATTATTATAGATTTTTAAACGTACGGATTGCAACCTTAAAACTATTGCTCAAAGTCGGGAGAATTTGCGCAGCTGGTACTTTACCAACGGTAAAACAGTGTTGCGTTCTTT
>JBFHGP010000076.1:0-10005 GCA_041583035.1 Flavobacterium sp. | reverse complement strand
TTAGCCTGCGTGTACAGGGGTGCGAAAAAGAAATATTTGTGTCGCCATAGTCTTGGATATTGCCGTCAAACTCTGCGCGGTAATCCAAGTTTTTGTTCTGACTCAAAGCCAAGTTGGGTTGCCATAACCACTTTTCATGAAAACGGTATTGCGCATCAATCTCTATACCAGCACGGTAGCTTTTACCAGAATTTTCTCTTATGGCAGCACCTACATCATTGAGCGCACCAGTAAGCACCAATTGATTGGTATAATACATATAATATCCGTTGATGTTGAGCTGTAAATTGTCTTGGCTGTATTTCCAACCTAGCTCGATATCGTCCATGGTTTCGGGCTTTGGATTACCGCTTTCGTAATCGTTGCGGTTGGGCTCTCTATTGGCTCTGGCGTAAGATAGGTAAAAACTATTGTGGTCGTTATGCAAATAGGTAACCCCTGCTTTGGGATTAAAAAAACTAAAACTATCATCAACCAAACCTGTATCTTGCCCATTGGCCTCATACCCTACGTTTCGCCATTGCAAATCGCCATACAACACCCATGCATTGTCAATGGTATAAGTGGCTTTGGCAAAAACATTGGCGTCATTTTTTGTAGATTGATCAAAATAATATTGTTGTTTGTATTGATAATCCAATGGCGCTCTTGTCCATAAAATATCGCCAAAATGATCGCCTTTGTATTGATTAACCGCTCCGCCTATGATTACATCCAAATTATCTTTGTTGTAATTGGTTGAAAAAGTAAATCCGTAAAAATCGTTTTCGAGAAATTTTCGACGGATGATATCCGACTCTTCTATCAGCTCTCCGTCTACATTTACAGGCGTCAAACCATACTCAGTCACATCTTCGTCTGTTTTGTAATTCTCATAATAACCATAACCATCGGTGTAGTGAAAAGCCAAACTCGATTGCCAGTGGTCTGACCATTTTTGGTGCCAATGCAATTGATAATGATTTTGTTTGTAATTATCGGTTTCGTTGTCATAAAAACGCATGTTGCCATCTTCATCATAGTAAACGCCTGCGGTGTTGAAACGTCGGCCATACTTTTGGATATCGCTTTCTTCGATTCCGTTCCACGCCTGATAAGTTTTTTGGTCACCACCAAAGGCCAACATTTTTATCAAAGTTTGCCCCTCGACATACGTACCTTGCAAAAAGTAAGATTTTAGTCTGCTCGAAGCCCTGTCGATATATCCATCAGAGTGCATATCAGACAAACGCCCAGTGAGCTCGAATCGATTATCAATCAAGCCTGTAGAAAATTTTACGGTGTGTTTTCGAGTGTTGAATGAGCCAAAAGAATTGGAGATTTCACCCTCAGGCTGGTACGCATAACCATCGGTCAATAAATTGAGACTCCCCCCAAAAGCGCCCGATCCGTTGGTAGACGAACCTACGCCACGTTGCAACTGCATGTTTTCTACGCTCGACACAAAATCGGGCATATTCACCCAAAAAGACCCATGAGACTCAGAGTCGTTGTACGGAATACCATTAATGGTTACATTGATACGGGTTGCATCGCTACCACGCACACGCAGACCAGTGTAGCCAACGCCATTGCCAGCATCAGAAGTACTTACTACCGACGGCATAAAATTGAGCAAAACAGGAATATCTTGCCCGAGATTGCGTTTTTCTACATCTTTTTTGTTGATTTTAGAAAAAGTCATCGGCGTGTTGTCTTTGGCTCTAACCGATTGGATAATGAGTTCATCCAAAACCTCTTCTGTGTTTTTGATGGAGTCGTTGGTCGTTTTTTGCGACTCGGTTGTTTGTGCCAATGCAGAGAGCGAACTCAGAAATGTGAGGCCCACAGCACAAAAAAAATATCTTTTCATTCGTAAAAAAATTTACAAATAAAAGGGGCGATTATTTTTTGTTAAACAATAAATATGAATTTACAACAACGCCAATATGTGTGCACTCACACTGGCATTGTTTTTCCCTTGGCAGCATTACCCGCCCAGGTTCGTTGGGTATGATCTCAGCCGTTATAGGCACCCCTTTGAGAACGCCGCAAAGGTAAACATCTTTGCACACATAGCAAGTCGTATCTAAATATTTTTTTGTAACTTACCCTTGTGAAAAAAATCAGATATATACCAGGAATGATTTCTATCGTGTTGCTGCCATTGTTGGGTATGTGGTACATGAACAAGCACAATTATTTTCAACAATTATCTGCCCAACCTTTTACCGCTATGGATTTTGCTGAAATAGAAAAAATTAATAATGAGTATGGCTACAATGACTTTGTCAATATATTTGAAAAGCGAATTAACAAAGAGGTTGTTTTGAATGGAAATGATTATTCTAAAAACACTTTTGAATACATCGATCAGTTTGTAAACAATATCATTCAAACAAAAGATACAATTAATGGACTAAAAATTCATTTTGAAGAGGGCGCTACATACAATGATTTTATTGAAGTATTGAATATTTTTACAGAAAGAGGCGCCACAACATACACTTTAGACAACAACACCATGTATTTTGCTGGTAGGGACTGGAAACCACCTTCTCCTGATGATGAAAATCTAGAGCCTTTGGGAATGTTTTATTGTACTTCAGGAAGAAGTAGTTATGAACCAAAATTCAATCTCCAGCAGTTTGTGCAAAATCTAAAAAAACAATTCAGCCAACACAAAATCATTTACAGTGCTTACTTATTTTTTGTTGTGATAGTTGGGGTAAGTACAATCCGTAAACGAAACAAAAAAAAGTGAGGCAAAACAAATCACCTCACTTTAAAGCTAGACTAATTTTTATATTTTAAGCTCAGACATTCAAATCGGCGCTCATTACTTTTGCCCAGGCTTTCACAAAATCTTTCACAAACTTTTCTTTGCTATCATCTTGTGCATAGACCTCACTATAGGCACGTAGTATTGAGTTTGAACCAAATACCAGATCTACTCTTGTGGCTGTCCATTTTAGGGCATTTGTTTTTCTATCTCTGATTTCGTACACGCCGTTTTCTAATGGTTTCCACACATTTGACATATCTGTTAAATTTACAAAAAAGTCGTTTGTCAATGCTTCTGTTTTATCGGTAAACACACCATGCTTAGTTCCGCCATAATTGGTATCCAACATTCTCAATCCTCCTAATAAAACAGTCATTTCTGGTGCGGTTAAGCCCATTAATTGTGCACGATCTAAAAGTAATTCTTCCTGACTTACGGCATAATCCTTCTTCAACCAATTTCTAAAACCGTCTGCTAGCGGCTCTAGCGGCTCAAAAGACTCAGCATCAGTCATTTCTTCAGTAGCATCTCCCCTACCTTTTATAAAAGGGACCTCGATTTCGAAGCCAGCTTTTTTTGCAGCTTTTTCGACTCCTATATTTCCTGCTAATACGATCACATCGGCAATACTAATTTTGTATTCTTTAGCAATTGGTTCTAAAACATTTAAGACTTTTCTCAATCTTTCTGGTTCATTGCCTTCCCAATCTTTTTGAGGAGCCAGACGTATTCTTGCACCATTAGCGCCACCTCTGTAATCTGAACCTCTAAAAGTTCTGGCACTGTCCCACGCTGTTGCAACCATTTCATTTATACTTAATCCCGAATTTGCAATTTTATTTTTTACCTCATCAGTATTGTATTCTTTATTACCCTGCGGAATTGGGTCTTGCCATATTAAATCTTCTTCTGGCACATCAGGGCCAAAATAACGACTTTTAGGCCCTAAATCTCTATGAGTTAATTTAAACCATGCTCTAGCAAATGCATCAGAAAAACCTTCAAAATCATTTTTGAATTTTAATGAGATTTCTCTATAAATCGGGTCTTCTTTCATTGCCATATCGGCATCTGTCATCATTGGGTTGTGTTTTATTGAAAAATCTTCTACATCAACAGGTTTGTCTTTATCTTCAATATTTTTGGGTTCCCATTGCCAAGCACCTGCCGGACTTTTTTTCAGTTCCCAATCATATTTAAATAGTATTTCGAAAAATCCGTTGTCCCATTTTGTTGGATTTGTTGTCCAAGCACCTTCCAAACCACTGGTAACCGTATATCTTCCTTTCCCTGATTTATTAGGATTTTTCCAACCTAACCCTTGCTCTTCTATACCTGCTCCTTCGGGGTCTGCCCCCAAAATACTTGCGTCTCCATTGCCATGTGTTTTTCCTACGGTATGACCTCCTGCAGTTAGGGCTACGGTTTCTTCATCATTCATTGCCATTCTTCTGAAAGTTTCACGCACTTGAACAGCTGTTTTTAATGGATCTGGTTTGCCGTTCACCCCCTCAGGATTTACATAAATAAGTCCCATTTGAACAGCTGCTAGTGGGTTTTCCATCGTTTCTGGGTGTTCTACATTCTCATATCGTTCGTTGCTTGGTGCTAGCCATTCTTTTTCTGCCCCCCAATAAGTATCTTTTTCGGGATGCCAAATATCTTTCCGTCCGAAAGCAAAACCAAAGGTTTTTAATCCCATATTTTCATAAGCTATAGTTCCTGCCAATATGATTAAGTCTGCCCAACTTACTTTATTGACGTATTTCTTTTTAATTGGCCATAACAATCGACGAGCTTTATCTAAACTTACATTATCGGGCCAAGAGTTTAACGGAGCAAAGCGTTGGTTTCCAGTACCGCCTCCGCCACGTCCGTCAGCAATCCTATATGAGCCCGCAGCATGCCAAGCCATACGAATCATCAGACCACCGTAGTGTCCCCAATCAGCTGGCCACCAATCTTGACTATCTGTCATTAAATTATGTAAATCTTGTTTTAAAGCCTCTACATCCAATTTTTTAAGCTCTTCATGATAATCAAAATCTTCTCCTAAAGGATTAGTCTTGGTATCGTGCTGACTGAGTATATCTAAGTTCAGTGCATTTGGCCACCAGTCCAATATATTATCATTTACTGATGTATTTGCACCATGCATTACAGGACATTTTCCGGCCGTTTCTGTTCCTTTGTCCATAAACTGACTATGGTCAATAGGACACTTTCCTTCTTTTGAATGATTGTTTTCCATATGGTAAAAATTTAATTAATCTTTTCACAAATGTATGCAATAGCCCATATTATTATTAATAAATTAAATCGATTATTCTAATAACACGATTGATAAAATCAATAACAAAAAAAATCACCTGCAACGATAATCATTACAAGTGATTTTTTGAGACTAGTCATTTTATTTTTTTATTTGTCTGAACTATTTGTTCATTTCAGCAAAATATTTGAAAAACAACGGAATTGTTTCGATTCCTTTCAAATAATTAAACACCCCAAAATGTTCGTTCGGTGAATGGATTGCGTCTGAATCTAGCCCAAAGCCCATCAAAATAGATTTTGACTCCAACTCTTTTTCAAACAATGCCACAATCGGGATGCTACCTCCAGAGCGTACTGGTATTGGCGCAACCCCAAAAGTATCGTGGTATGCTTTGGCTGCCGCCTGATACCCAACAGAGTCTATTGGCGTTACATAACCTTGCCCACCGTGATGTGGGTTTACTTTTACTTTTACTGCATTTGGTGCGATGCTCTCGAAGTGTTTTTGGAACAACGCTGTAATCTCTTCCCAATCTTGGTTGGGTACCAATCGCATCGAAATTTTGGCGTACGCTTTTGAAGGAATCACCGTTTTGGCACCTTCGCCAGTATATCCGCCCCAAATTCCGTTTACATCCAATGTTGGTCTTATTGAATTGCGTTCGTTGGTCGAATATCCTTTTTCGCCATACACCTCGTCTATTTGCAAGGCATTGTTATATGCTTCTTGCGAAAACGGACGTTTGGCCATCTCGGCTCTTTCTTCTTGAGAAAGTTCTTCTACTTTATCATAAAAACCTGGAATAGTAATATGGTTGTTCTCATCGTGTAATGACGCAATCATCTTGGTCAATACATTGATAGGATTGGCCACTGCACCGCCATACAAACCAGAGTGTAAGTCGCGGTTTGGCCCTGTCACCTCAACTTCTACATAACTCAATCCGCGCAAACCTGTAGTAATCGACGGCTGAGTGTTAGAAATCATCCCGGTATCAGAAATCAGAATAACATCGTTTTTTAATTTTTCTTTATTTCTAGGCACAAACCAAGACAAGCTGCTAGAGCCTACTTCTTCTTCTCCTTCAATCATAAATTTGACGTTGCAAGGCAAAGTATTGGTTTGCATCATCAATTCTAATGCTTTGACGTGCATAAACATTTGTCCTTTGTCATCACAAGCACCGCGGGCAAAAATTGCTCCGTCTGGGTGTAAATCTGTGGTTTTGATTACTGGCTCAAATGGCGGAGAATTCCACAAATCGATTGGGTCTGCAGGTTGTACATCATAATGTCCATAAACCAAGACGGTTGGAAGATTTTCATCGATAATTTTTTCTGCATATACGATGGGATAGCCTGGTGTTTCGCAAATTTCCACTTTGTCGCATCCGGCTTTTTCCAAAAAGTCTTTTACCTTATCTGCAGTATCCAAAACATCTTGCGTATAAGCGCTATCAGCACTAACCGAAGGAATTTTTAACAAGTCAATCAACTCATTTATAAAACGTTCTTTGTTTTTTTGAACGTAGTCGTTTATGTGTTCCATATTTTAAAAAGAAAAATAAAAATTTATTTGAAAACAAATATAATAAAAAAATATGGTTTACCTATTGCATAATTAATTTCTGTTTGTATATTTGCACCGTCTTACAAGAACGCTGAGTTCTTCCGAAGCCGCGGGTGTGGTGAAATTGGTAGACACGCCAGACTTAGGATCTGGTGCCGCAAGGTGTGTAGGTTCGAGTCCTATCACCCGCACAAAAACCCTTGACTAACAAATAGTTAAGGGTTTTTTATTTGGAGTTTAGACAACATTTTCCGAATAAATAAAAAAAAGGACACACTTGGCGCCCTTTATAAAAATATTAATCTTCGTCTTGTTGGTCTAAGTGATTCCACCCTCTTGCTTTGAGCGGAATTTGAGTATTTTCTCTCGTTACGAGATTCATTCCGGCACTTTCGGCCGTGATGTGACCAATTACTGTAAGGTTTGGATTGGCTTTGATTTTATCAAAATCTTCTATTTTGATAGTAAATAACAACTCATAATCTTCACCACCGTTGATGGCAATGGTTGTACTATCCAAATTAAATTCTTCACAAACACTGATAAACTCAGGGTCGAGAGGTAATTTTTCTTCATAAATCTGACATCCTACGCCCGATTGTTTACAAATATGTATCAACTCTGACGATAATCCGTCCGAAACATCAATCATCGCCTGAGGTTTTACATCCAAATCTTTAAGTAGTTTTTTGATATCTACACGCGCTTCGGGTTTGAGTTGCCTTTCGATAATATAGCTATACATATCTAGGTCGGGCTGACTATTTGGATTGACCAAATAAACTTGCTTTTCGCGCTCCAAGACCTGCAATCCCATATAAGCCGAGCCGATGTCGCCTGTAAGCACAATCAGCTGTTTGTCTTTGGCACCAGACCGATGAGCAATTTCTGTTTTATTGGCCTCACCCAAGGCGGTCACGCTGATTACCAAACCTGTTTGTGAAGAGGAAGTGTCGCCTCCGACCAAATCTACCTGATAGCGTTCGCAAGCCAGCTGAATACCCGCATACAGCTCTTCGATAGCCTCCAAAGTAAACCGGTTAGACACCGCGATAGACACCGTGATTTGCGTTGGTGTCGCATTCATGGCACAAATATCAGACAAATTGACCACTACAGCCTTGTACCCCAGATGTTTGAGCGGCATATAACTAAGGTCAAAATGAACGCCCTCGATAAGCAAATCGGTACTAACGAGCGTTTTTTTGTTTTTAAAATCTAGCACAGCGGCATCGTCGCCAACGCCTTTGAGTGTGGATGGATTTTTGTTTTCGAAATATTGCGTCAGGTGGTCAATCAACCCAAATTCGCCCAATTCTCCGAGCGATGTTTTTTGGTCTTTATTCTCCAGCATAATACTATTTTTCTAGGTTTACATTTGGTCAAAAATATAGTTTTGCAAACTGTCCTCTATCGGTTCTTGCAAGGTATCGGCTTGCTCTTGCGCTTTTCGTTCGGCTTCGAGCGACTCATCGTCAACACCTGCTGCACGTAAAAATCTCACAAAATAATCACGATAATTTTTAAGTTTTTCTTCTAATGGTGCAGTGATGGTGCTTTTGTATTCTTTGGCCATCAAAATTTGATTTTCTAATCGGTGGAGGTTAGACAAAATCTCAAAACCATACTCGTTTTGTTCGTCAGGTTTCATCGATTGATAAAAATACAATTGCTCGTGGTATTTATTAGCCAAAGCAGTGACCATTTCGTCTGCTTTTTGCTTTTCGCCCAACACATAATACATCTCAGCCAACGGCTCTACAGTTTCGTAATTCCCATAATAATCAATCGGGAAATTTTCTACCGCCATATCTACGATTTCTTTTGCTTTTTTCTGTTGTCCTTCAGCAATCAGTTGCTCTGCCAAACGCGACAAATAAATTCGGAAAAACAAAGAATTTTTACGTGTCTCTGGATCATGATAAATGGTCGTACTACCATAATTGCCCCAATCCCAACTTTTTACGGTTTGGTACATTTTTTCTGTATCGATACCTCCCAAATTCAACGGATTTGGATCATTCCTATCCACAGGTGTTTTCACTGGTACCAATTGATAAGCATAACCGACCAACTGCAAATAATCTTTCATCCACAAAAAGTCTTCGTCAGACAAGGCGCCACCTGTAAAATAGATAGGACGTTCCCAGTTGTTGTTTGCAATAATATCCATCATGATAATTCTCATTCGGTACAAATACGAAGTAGTCATATCAAAGTCAATATAAGGGACAATCTGGTCGTGATATTTTTCAGAAACTACCTCATTATCAATCACTTTATCTTTATCTACTGTCAGACGAATTTTATTCGTCGGGATACGCACAAACTCTTGTTTATTGTCTGTCACTACCTTGGTACGTGGGTCGTCTGAAGCGATAAAATCTAACAGCGAATTGAGCTCTATACGCTCATCAATCGCAGGCGATACAAAAGCTTGGTACAATTTTTTACCGTTGTATTGATTGTGGTTAAACCTTATTTTTAACGGATCGGACTCGTAGGCTTTTACTTTCATTTGGTCGATGTACCAATCTGCCTGTAACAAAGCTGTACATACCACGCGCACATCGGTACGGTAGCCTTCAACCTCTTGCAAATACCAGAGCGGGAAGGTATCGTTATCACCGATGGTAAAAATTATTGCATTGGGCGCGCACGAATCAAGATAAGCCTTGGCAGTTGCCAGCGCCGTGTATTTTCCGGAACGGTTGTGATCGTCCCAGTTTTCTTTGGCCATCAAAACTGGCGAAGCAAAAAGACCTAGCGCCATAACCGCCGGCAATGCAATTTTGGCAGAAACTCTCTTAGACAATTCTTCATAGATAGAATACACGCCAAAACCTACCCAAATAGCGTAAATCATGAAAGAAGCCACCACGGCATAATCGCGCTCACGAGGCTCAAACGGACGTTCGTTCAAAAATATTTTTAAGGCAAAACTGGTAAACAAGAACAAGACGAGCAGCACGTAAAATGTTTTTTTGTCTCGTCTGAAGTGAAAGACTACGCCAAACAAACCGAGTATAAACGGCAGCATATAGTAATGATTTCGTCCTTTGTTATTGAGTGTGTCTGAAGGAAGGTTTTTTTGCGAACCTAATCTAAATTCGTCTAAAAAGGTGATGCCTGTAACCCAATTTCCGTTCATGCGGTCATTATTGCCCTGAATATCGTTTTGACGCCCTGAGAAATTCCACATCAAATATCGCCAGTACATGTAACCAAATTGATATTCGAACATAAACTTCATGTTGTTGCCAAACGTAGGATTTTGAATTTCGAAATACTCGGCAAATTCAGGATTTTGTAAAAACTCGCCATGGTACCTCTGTAGTGAAATTTCGCCTGACTCCAACATCGTTTTAAGATCATAAGCCAATTGTTGCAATTGCTG
>JBFHGP010000075.1:0-10034 GCA_041583035.1 Flavobacterium sp. | reverse complement strand
CCCTCCCTCCTGGCCTGTCGTGTTTTTCAAAAACATGTACCTCATGACCAGCTTTTGCCGCGTATGCCGCAGCAGACAAACCTGAAAATCCGGCACCGATAATGGCTACTTTTTTCATTATTATTGGTTTTTATGTAGATTTTTGTACGATTTGTCTAATATTTCTTCTAAACTAATGTTTTTTTCATAAATAGGCAAGTGAAAATCGTTGAGTTTGTTCAGTAAATATATCAGTTGATGTTTTTCGTTTTCAGATAAATTGCCAGATACTATTTGTGTCGCTTTTCGTACATTTTCCATTACATCATCGAGTGCTGCAATGCCTTTTTGTGTAATATTGAGCACCTTACTGCGGCGGTCAATGGCCGAGTTTTGCTGCGCTACCCAACCATTGGCAATCAGTCTTTTGATGATTTGCATACCTGCTGGCTTTTCGTGTACATTTTTTTTAATCAAATCCATTTTGCTCAAATTTTTGTTGAATCTCAACACAATCAAATAGATAACGTCTTCTTGCGTAGAAAATACCGACCCTTGCAAGGCAGCCTTAAAATAGTTTTTGCCAAACCTATTCATGTGTACAACCATCGTGGCAATCGCACTCTCAGATGTTCGGCCGTTTTGTTTACCCTCCCAATATGGCTGGTGTTCCCGAAAATCTTGACCGTATTTATCTACTATCCAATGTTTAAAACCTTCGATATCTTTATTATAATTTCTATCATTGGTAGTAGTTGACTGAAACTGATCAAACAAATCGAGAACATCTTTTGCTAAACTAACTTTCATAACATTTGAACTTATTAGATTACAAATGTACTATTTTAAATATATAAAAGAATAAAATTATACTTTTTTTTAATGTTTAAAGATTGATGAATATTTAGTTAAATCAATCAAATTGAACACAAAAAGACTAATGAAAATGTAATTTAAAATAAATCTAAGCATGGAGAAAAATTAACAGCTGATAGAAAATTGCCAATAAAACAATTAATTATTTCAAAATAAATAAAAAATCATATGGAATAATCGGTTGAATCATCAATAAAAATCATAGAGTAGTCAACAGCATGACACTGTAAAATTTATTAGAAAAATTGAAAATAAAAATGTAAATTTGTGCAACATTTTTAACAACAAAAACCTCTTTACAAAAGGTCAGCACATGAAATTATACAACGAATACTTACAACAAATTACAGAACGAAAAGCGCAAAATCTTCACCCACTACCGATTGATGGTGCAGATTTATTGAGCGAAATTATTGAGCAAATCAAAGATGTAAATCACGAACACAGAAAAGATTCGCTACACTTTTTTACCTACAATGTTTTGCCCGGGACTACCAGTGCTGCTGGGGTAAAAGCAAATTTTCTTAAAGAAATTATTTTAGGCAACACAACGGTAGACGAGATTACACCAAGCTTTGCATTTGAGCAATTGTCACACATGAAAGGTGGGCCGTCTATAGAAGTACTTTTAGATTTGGCTTTAGGCAATGACGAAAGTATTGCGCTAGAAGCCGCCAAAGTACTCAAAACGCAAGTTTTTTTGTACGAAGCCGACATGGAACGCCTCGAAAACGCTTACAAAGCAGGCAACGCTATCGCTAAAGATATTTTGGAAAGCTATGCAAAAGCTGAGTTTTTTACAGAGTTACCAGAAGTTGAAGAAGAGATAAAAGTAGTTACTTTTGTTGCTGGAGTTGGAGACATTTCGACCGATTTACTATCGCCTGGTAAAGAGGCACACTCAAGAGCCGACAGAGAGTTGCACGGACAATGTATGTTTGAGTTTGACGAAGAAAAACAAAACGCACTAAGAGCCTTGCAAGCAGAGCACCCAGACAAACGCGTGATGCTTTTGGCAGAAAAGGGTACCATGGGTGTAGGATCTTCAAGAATGTCGGGTGTGAATAATGTTGCTTTATGGATTGGTAAACAAGCTAGCCCATATGTGCCTTTTGTAAACATTGCTCCTATTGTAGCAGGTACCAACGGCATCTCTCCTATTTTCTTAACCACGGTTGGCGTAACAGGTGGTATCGGATTGGATCTTAAAAATTGGGTAAAACAATTTGACGAAAACGGTAATCTTGTGGTAGATAAAGACGGTGAACCTATCCTTAAACAAGAATATTCAGTAGAGACAGGTACTGTACTGACAATCAATACAAAAACAAAAAAATTATACGACAGCGAAGGCAAAGAATTGATTGATATTTCATCGGCCTTAACGCCTCAAAAAACTGAATTTATACGTGCCAAAGGTTCGTATGCTGTAGTATTCGGAAAAAAATTACAAACATTTGCTGCACAAACATTGGGTATCGAAGCACCAGCCGTTTATGCCCCATCAAAAGAGATTTCGCATGAAGGTCAAGGCTTAACAGCAGTCGAAAAAATATTCAACAAAAACGCCGTAGGTACATCGGGCGCAACTTTGCATGCTGGCTCGTATGTACGCGTAAACGTAAACATTGTGGGATCGCAAGACACCACCGGTTTGATGACCTCTCAAGAGCTCGAATCTATGGCTGCAACGGTGATTTCGCCAATTGTTGACGCCGGATACCAGTCGGGATGTCACACTGCCTCAGTTTGGGACAGCAAAGCGCAAGCCAATACGCCAAAATTGATGAAATTCATGAACGATTTTGGTCTTATCACAGGTCGTGACCCAAAAGGTGTTTATCATCCATTAACCGATGTAATCCACAAAGTACTCAACGATATCACTATCGACGATTGGGCGATTATTATTGGTGGAGATTCGCACACGAGAATGTCTAAAGGAGTAGCTTTTGGTGCCGACTCTGGTACTGTAGCACTTGCATTGGCAACAGGCGAAGCATCTATGGCAATACCAGAATCTGTTAAAGTAACTTTTAAAGGCGAAATGGCAGAACATATGGATTTTCGTGATGTAGTACACGCTACACAAGCGCAAATGCTGAAACACTTTAAGGGCGAAAACGTTTTTCAAGGACGAATTATCGAAGTTCACATCGGTACTTTATTGGCCGATCAAGCGTTTACTTTTACCGATTGGACTGCTGAGATGAAAGCCAAAGCATCGATTTGTATTTCACAACCAGACACACTTATCGAATCGTTAGAAATTGCCAAAAGCCGTATCAAAATAATGATTGACAAAGGCATGGACAACGAGCAAAAAGTGCTTCAAAGTCTTATCGACAAAGCAAACGCTCGTATTGAAGAAATTAGATCAGGTAAAAAACCTCCGTTGACGCCAGACGAAAATGCAAAATATTATGCAGAATTTGAGGTAGATTTGAGCATCATCGACGAGCCAATGATTGCCGACCCTGATGTAAACAACGATGATGTTTCAAAAAGATATACACACGATACCATTAGAGAATTGTCTTATTATGGTGGAGATAAAAATGTAGATTTAGGTTTTGTTGGCTCATGTATGGTACACAAAGGAGATATCAAAATTGTAGCCAAAATGCTGAAAAACTTAGAAGAGCTATACGGTAAAGTAGAGTTTAAAGCTCCGCTTGTAGTAACAGCACCTACCTACAATATCATCGAAGAACTCAAAGAAGAAGGTGACTGGGAAATTTTACAAAAATATTCTGGTTTTGAGTTTAACGACGCTGCACCAAAAACTGTAGCGCGTACCGAATATGACAATATTTTATACCTCGAACGCCCAGGCTGTAACCTATGTATGGGTAACCAAGAAAAAGCAGAAAAAGGAGATACTGTAATGGCTACGTCTACAAGGCTTTTCCAAGGACGTGTAGTAGCAGATGCCGACCGTAAAAAAGGAGAGTCTTTGCTTGCCTCTACTCCGGTGGTTGTACTCTCTGCTATTTTAGGGAGAACACCAACTATCGAAGAATATCGCTATGCGGTAAAAGGTATAGAGCTTACACAGTTTGCACCTCCAACAAGCGTAATGACTAGCAAACCAGGACATTTATTGTCGTTCTAGTCAATAAATTTATAATACCAAAAAGGTGTAATTAAGTTTTACTTTTTTACACCTTTTTTTATCTTTGAGATAAATTCATAATGAAGATGAAAAAGTTAAAAATCGGGTTACTAATTGGTATAATCATAAGCGCATTGGTCTTTACCGCTAATTATTCTATTGTAAAAAATGCCGAAGACAAAACCTTTTCGAGCATCCAAAAAATTGGATACAACAAGGTTGGCCTAGTATTGGGTACATCCAAAATGCTCAAAAGCGGGCACATCAATTTGTATTTTAAATACCGTGTAGAGGCTACGGTGGACTTGTATAAAAATGGTAAAATTGACTATGTGTTGGTGAGTGGCGACAATGGCAATAAAAATTATGATGAACCTACCGATTTTAAAGACGAATTGATAAAAAATGGCATCCCAGAAGATAAAATTTTTCTGGATTATGCAGGTTTCAGAACTTTGGATTCTGTAGTGCGTGCCAAAGAGATTTTTGGACAATCGAGCATCACTATTATTTCGCAAAAATTTCATAACGAACGCGCCATCTATCTTGCCGAAAAAAACGACATTACAGCTATCGGTTATAATGCCAAAGACTTGCAAAACAAATATGGTTGGAAAACCCGTGTGAGAGAATATTTTGCCCGTACCAAAGCTTTTTTGGATATTTTGATTGGTGTAAAACCTAAGTTTTTGGGAGAAAAAATCGAAATCAAATAACCGTTACCTAAAAGTATTTTATGCAAACCACAACGCTATTGCTCATTGTTTTGATTATTTTGATGCTCATCAACATCATCATTACTTTAACCAAAAAACCAAAAATTGATACCAACCTCAAAAACCAATTGGCTCAGTTTGACCAAACACTCGAAAAAAACAATCGGGCGATAAAAGATGATTTTCAGCGCAATAGAGAAGAAAATCAACACTTGGCAAAAATACAACGTGAAGAACTTTCGCAATCGTTAGACAATTTCAAAAATGGTTTTGCACAAAACACAAAAATACTCAACGAGCTCATCAAAGAACGTTTTGAAACTTTTGACAAACAGCAAATTACATTGAATACAGAAGCCGAAAAAAGAATCAAGGAGGTTAGAGAATCGGTAGAAAAACAACTGACAGATATTCGCAAAGACAATACCGAGCAGCTCAACGAAATGCGTAAAACGGTCGATGAAAAACTCCAAAAAACCATCAACGAACGCTTGAGCCAGTCTTTTGAAACCGTCGGTAAACAACTCCAATCAGTGCAAAAAGGTTTGGGCGAAATGAAAAATTTGGCAACTGATGTTGGCGGATTAAAAAAAGTGTTGAGCAATGTAAAAATGAGAGGCAATATTGGCGAAGTGCAACTGGCGATGCTTTTGGAGCAGATACTCGCTCCAGACCAATATGAACCCAATGTAAAAACAAAAAATGGAAGTGCCGCAACAGTAGAATTTGCCATCAAACTGCCTGGCAAAGATGACCGCAACACGGTGGTATGGTTGCCGGTAGATGCTAAGTTTCCGAAAGATGTTTTTGAAAAACTACAAGATGCGTATGAAGACGGCGACCAAAACCTTGTACAAAACGCACAGAAAGAGCTTGATGCTACTATCAAAAAAATGGCCAAAGATATTCATGATAAATATGTAGACCCGCCCAATACTACCGATTTTGCTGTGATGTTTTTACCTTTTGAAAGCATTTATGCAGAGGTGGTCAGAAAATCGGCCTTGCTAGAGCGTTTGCAAAGAGACTACAAAGTGATTGTTACTGGTCCGACGACTTTGGCTGCGATTTTAAATAGTTTGCAAATGGGTTTCAAAACTTTGGCGATACAAAAAAGAAGTAGCGAAGTATGGACGGTGTTGAGCGAAGTCAAAAAAGAGTTTAACAACTTTGGCGGATTGATGCAAAAGGCACAAAAAAACATTCAAACAGGGCTCAATCAGTTAGATGATGTGATGGGCGTTCGTACGCGAGCCATCGAGAGAAAACTCAAAGATGTAACCTTGCTCGATGAGCATAAAACAGATAATATCTCGCCTATCAATAAAAATATAATAGATTTGGAAGAAGATTAATAAGCCATGAAAATTAAATCTGAAAAATCTTTAACCTTTTATTTCTATCTGTGTTTTTTAACCATAGGTACAACATTTTTTATTTTTCTCTTTTCTAAAACTATATTATCCTCTAAAACGGTACCTTACGAGATTTATGTGGTGCCTGTATCAATTTTAGTCTTTTTAATACCTATTACATTATACTTCTTTCGTAAAAGCAAAACAATAATTATTAATAAAGATTTAATAGAAATAAATTATCATTTTGGAAAAAACTATAGCTTAAATTCGATAATTGGGTATTTTGAAACAAGCCACAAAGATAAATTTGGAGAATATTTTATATTTTACATTAAAACAGAATCAAAAATTTTCAAGTTTGGAAGCCGAGAGTTTAAAAATTATGAGGTGCTCACTAACAGTATAATTAGAAATCATGAAAAAACAGATGTAAATATTTATTTTGAATTAAAATCTTTTTTATTCCAAATCCTCCTAACATTAATTCTGCTTATCATTATTATACGATTAATGAATTAATTTTATCACCTGACTTAGCATGCAAACATTCATACATTATTTTTTACATTTTGGTTTTCCGGTGGTGATTGCCTATCTATTTTTTAGAAAAAACTGGAAAAAAGCTTATCTAATTATGCTAGCAACCATGTTGGTAGATTTGGATCACTTGTTGGCAACGCCCATATTTGCAGCCCACCGATGCAGTATCAATTTTCATCCGCTGCATACCTTTTATGCTATGATTTTTTATGTGGCTTTGTTATTTTTGCGTCGTCCGTTCAAAATTATTGGTACTGGCTTGTTGTTTCACATGTTTACAGATTTTGTGGATTGTTTGATGACTTATGCAAAATGTAACGAATGTTTATCCACTTCGCCAATCATCGATTTGATTAAAACGGTTTCTTCTCTTTTTCAATACTAATCGTTGTAAATATCTAAATACACATAAAACGATTGCTGAAATAGATTAATCATACTATTGTAAAATTGAATCAGCTCTTGGTCTTTTTCATTAGCAGATATCCCATGTTTGTTGCCCTCGGTGGTCGTTAGCGACACATCATACAAAGTAGTGGTAACTTTGTCATCAGCAAATTGATAGCGTACTTTTGCCTCAGAAATGGTTCCGCCCGGTTGGTTGTACACCCATGCCAAGACAAAATCATCTTCAGTATTTGTAGAAAAAACGCTGCTCTCCACACCTTTTATCTGGCGTTTAATTTCTTCTCGATAACCTTCGAGATGGTCTTTCACTACTGCTTTGGTCTGGTTGTTTTCATACGATTTGCTGCTTACTGTCTGGGCACTCATGGCTAACGTCAAAAAGCAAAAAATGCTTGTAAAAAATAATTTTGTTTTCATGATTTGTAGTGTTAGTGTTCATCAACAATATTAACCAAAATACATTCATCAAAAAATAGGGCAATTGACCCATTTTACACTTACCAATCATTCGAATAATGGCAAATAAAGATTACTTTTGAGAAAAATTATCATCATTTATGAAAAAAATATTTTTTGGGCTAATTATTTTATTTGCTATACAAAGTTGTAACAACAGCCATGATATACCGCCAAACCTCACGCCTGTTTACGAAAACCCTAAGAATATGCGCGAGGCGCAAAACCTTTACGGAAAGGTCAAAAGTTTAAAGCAATTCAAAGCTTTGGCGAATAATAATAAATTTGAAAAAGCTGAACCCGAATTTTATTTTCAATTTACTCCTTTTGGCGAATTTGAAGAAGATATATATTACCAAGGCAATGATATTCACAAAAATATTTATGAATATGACACCCAAAATCGCTTGATAAAAAGTGTAGGTTCTGGTAGTCTCGCTGATTTAAACTTTATTTTGACCATAGATTATGACACGATAAACCGTACCGAAACTTATAAATATTGGCAAAATAAAGAGGTTATACAACAGCTAAAAATCGTTTATGACGAGAATAAAAACATTAGTAAGCAAATCAGTATCGAGGCTGGAGATACTGTAGTGTTTTTTAGAAAAAATGTGATAGAAAACGATAAAGTTTTGTCTGAAATAGATTATGAAAAAGACCTCGAAAATCCTGCTCAAGAAACTCACTATCAATACAATGAAAACGGAAACCGCATAAGCCAGACAGTCAAAGATGCAACAAGTGAATACCAAACCGAGACCGTCTGGGAAAATCAAAAAATAACACTCCAAAAAAACTATGTTATTGCTCCCGGACAAGAAAAGCAGTTGGAAAGTGTGTATACTTTTAACGAAATTTTTAATCCCATCAACAAAAAAATATACATAGACGGAAAGCTCAATACCGAAATAAAACATCAATACAAATATGATAATCACGGTAATTGGATTGAAAAAACTACTTGGCAGAAAGAGCATTGGAATAACGCTGAAGTGTTTGTTTTACATTTTCGCCAGACAAGAGAAATTACTTATTGGGAATAAATTTGTCTAAAAATGACTATCTTTAACAAATAAGAAGTTTTATGATGAGTGCTAAATGTTATGAAGTATATTCTTAAAACTCAAAACTCAAAATTTAACACTCAAAACTTAACACTTAAAACTTAACACTCAAAACTTAAAAAAATGCATGTAGAAATAAAAGAACAAGACAGCAAAGGCGCAGCCACTGCTACCGAGAATGAGCAGCAAGCAGGAGAGATGACCTACTCTATCGCCAGCAACGACTTTATTATCATAGACCATACCGAGGTTAACCCAGAGTTTAAAGGAAAAGGCGTCGGCAAACAATTATTGTACACAATTGTAGAGATGGCACGCGAGAAAAATCTAAAAATTTTACCGCTTTGTCCGTTTGCTAGTGCAATGTTTAAAAAGTTTGAAGACCTCAAAGATGTACTAAAATCCTAAGAAAAATTCAGCAAAATCATGTCTAATACACAACTCATTATCGAAAAACGAACCACAAGTAATAAAAAAAATAGACAATTGCAGAATTAAATCACAATTCATCAATCATCAATCACAATTCATTTTTTATCTTTGTAACAAATCTTACAAAATTGAGCAAACAACAAAACATCCTTCAAGCAGCGCTTAAACTTATTGTTCGAGATGGTTTGCATAGCGTAACTATGGCACAAATTGCCGATGAAGCCAAAGTTGGCATTGGCACCATTTACCGAAATTTTAAAGACAAAGAAGACATTGTGCAACAGATTTGGATTGCTCAAAAAGCAGAAGAATCGGCCTTTATTTTTGAACATTATACGCCTCAAGGTACGGTAAAACAACGCTTTTGGTATCTATGGAAACAAGTAATTCAGTATTTTATTCAGCATAAAACTGAATATTATTTTTCGTACCATTTTGCAGCATCGCCCATTTTAACCGAAGACATTCACCAAATCGCAATGAACGATTTTTTAGCTTTTGATGAAATGTTTAAAGAAGGTATTGAACAAAATTTATTCAAAGAACACCTTACAGCAAGGCAACTTCGTCTCTACTCTTTTAGCTCAATAAACGGTTGGCTCTTGTGGGCTTTTGATATGGATTTAGAACTAAACGACCCCCAAATAGAACTTTATATTCAGATGCTTTGGGACGCCATTGAACTTTAGTTTTTTTTTAACTTTTTTAACGGACGGAATATTCATTCCGTTTTTATAAATTTGTAGCTCATTATTAAAACTATAAAAAGAAAATGGCAAAAATTGATTTAAAAGACAAGGTAGTATTGATTGCTGGAGGAGCCAAAAATTTAGGTGGTGAAATCAGTAAAACAGTAGCAAAACAAGGCGCAAACGTGGTGGTACATTACAACAGCGATAGCACCAAAAACGATGCCGAAGAAACCGTAAAAGCGGTAGAAGCTTTGGGACAAAAAGCAATGATGATTCAGTTAGATTTAACCAACGCCAAAAATATGACTACCCTATTTGAAGAAGCTAAAAAAGCAATGGGACGTATAGATGTAGCAGTAAATACCGTTGGTATGGTGCTTAAAAAACCATTT
>JBFHGP010000074.1:0-10078 GCA_041583035.1 Flavobacterium sp. | reverse complement strand
TGCGACCAGTCTGAAAAAAAAGTAATTATGTCATACTTATTTACATCAGAATCAGTTAGTGAAGGGCATCCAGATAAAATCGCAGACCAGATTTCGGATGCATTAATCGATCATTTTTTGGCGTTTGACCCCAATGCAAAAGTAGCTTGCGAAACTTTGGTAACTACCGGTCAGGTGATATTGGCTGGAGAAGTAAAGTCAAACGCATACCTCGATGTGCAGCATATTGCACGCGATGTTATCAAAAATATTGGTTATACCAAAAGTGAGTATATGTTTGAGGCCAACTCGTGCGGTGTTTTGTCTGCCATTCACGAGCAATCAGCAGAAATCAATCAAGGTGTTGATAAATTAAGTCCAGAAGAGCAAGGCGCAGGCGACCAGGGTATCATGTTTGGTTATGCCACATCAGAGACAGAAGATTATATGCCATTGGCCTTAGATTTGTCAAATAAATTGCTACAAGAGTTGGCTTTGATTCGCAAAGAAAACACTAGCATGACCTACCTTAGACCAGACGCTAAGGCGCAAGTAACCTTGGAGTATAACGACGACAATAAGCCCAACAAAATTGTAACGATTGTATTGTCTACCCAGCATGATGAGTTTATTTTACGTGATAGCCACACGAGTAAAGAAGCTGCAGAAAAAGCCATGCAAGCACAGATAAGACAAGATGTAATCGAAGTTTTGATTCCGAGATTACTGCAAAAATATCCGCAATACAAAGAATATTTTCATGACGAAATCGTGTATCATATCAACCCAACGGGGGTATTTATCATTGGAGGTCCACATGGCGATACAGGGCTTACCGGACGTAAAATTATTGTAGATACTTATGGAGGTAAAGGTGCGCATGGCGGAGGTGCTTTTTCGGGTAAAGACCCGAGTAAGGTAGACCGATCTGCGGCTTATGCGACCCGCCATATTGCCAAAAACCTAGTTGCTGCAGGAGTTGCCGATGAGTTGTTGGTACAAGTATCTTATGCTATCGGAATCGCAGAGCCTATGGGCGTTTTTGTGAATACTTATGGGACAGCAAAAGTAGCAATGACTGACGGAGAAATCGCACGAAAAATCCAAACAATTTTTGATTTGAGACCTTACTATATTGAGCAAAATTTGCAATTGAGAAAACCTATTTATAGTGAGACTGCAGCCTACGGACACATGGGGCGCAAACCACAAAAGGTGACCAAGCAATTTACCAATACAGAAGGTGTGACCAAAAATATCGAAGTAGAGTTGTTTACTTGGGAAAAATTAGACAAAATTGACGAGGTAAAATCTGCTTTTGGATTGTAATATTTGAAAAAATATATATCAACCTACAAAATTTTACAGTTTTGTAGGTTTTTTTATGTGCTGTAAGTCGCCGCCATACACAACACACTAATCTCGCCTGTGTGGTGCTGGCGCATCGTTTTTACTATTTGCTCAATGGTTGAGCCAGTAGTAATTACGTCGTCGATGAGCAATAAATTACTCTTTGGGTCGATGAGGTTTTGACGGTAGCCAAACTTAGATTTTTTGGCAAGGCTTCGGGTAAAAATATTTTTGGTTGTTTGTGACTCGTCGTGAATGTTTCGTACCAACAGTTTTTCCTGAAACGGAATATCTGACAATTTACTTAGTTTTTTGGCAAAACGATGCAACTGATTGTAGCCTCTTTTTCTTTGTTTTCGAGGATGTAGTGGCACACAGCATAAATAATCAATGTTGTCAAACAATTGTGTTTTTTGATGTCTCTCCCAACACAAATCTGCCAAAAAATCACCGATATTTTCTTGTCCTTTGTATTTCAGGTTTTTAATCATTCGCTGGGTAATGCCCTCGTCTTTGTCGTAATACAAAATTGCTTGCGCTTGCTTTACACTCACTTTACCAAAAAGTTGTTGCGTCAAAATATTGTTGCTGGATTGTGTGGCAATAGGTATCAAATCTAATTGATGATAACAAGTCATGCACAACGTGTTTTCGCCTTCCAAAAGTGTTTGGTCACAACCAGCACAATGATTAGGTATTAGTAAATCAAAGCATTTTTTTAACATTTTATCAGTATTAATCAAACAAAAAAACACCTGAAAAGCAGAAAAACTTTACAGATGTTTTTAAGAGCCTGTTTAAAATTTATCTAATAATTTATTTATGCTTCTTTTTGGCTATAACTGTGTTAAATTTTAAAACGATAGCTCTGCTATCCTTCGAAAATTTGCCTTGTTCTATCTCAAAAATAACCTATAAACATTTTTACAATACAAATTTAAACAGGCTCTAAATATTTTGACAGTTATTGATTTTTACTTTTTGAAAAATCCGCCAAGCATATCTCCAAGTTTTCCGTTAGTGATGGCGGCCATAGCGTCTTGTAAATCCAATTTACCATCTCCGTTTTGGTCCAATCCAGCAGATGCAGCCAACTCCATGATTTGAGACATGTCAAATTTTCCTTCTTTAACACTTGAAATTACAGAACCAAGCAATTGCGGAATCGTAGAGCTTGCAAATTGGTTTGAAGCTGCTGCGTCCATGTTGGTGTTTTTTGAGAGCTTTCCGCTCAAGCTTTCGATGATGCTTCCTACCATTGGGTTTGATGCCAATGCGTTGGTGTCGTTACTGTCTCCGAGGCTAAAAAGGTCTGTAAGATTGCCTTGTGTAGCTGCATTTTTGATACCTTCGATAAGTGAGCTACCAGTTTCTTTCGCTACTTGTGTTGTGTCAACATCGTTGTTTTGGTTAAGGTTTTGTTTGGTGAATTGTTCCACCATTTGCATTAAATCATTCATAACAATTTATTTATAGTTGAGTTAAAAAATTCATAGTATCCACGCCGTCTGCATAGTCCCAAAGTTGTGGTTGTTGAGTAGTCCCAAAAGGGATGCTATCATTTATCCAGCCTGATGATACCGTACATTGGATTTGGTCTTTTCTGGCTTCTAAGATAGTAAAAATTTCGTTTTCATCTTCGTATCTTTCATAAAAAATTGTCGAAATAGGAGATACCATAGCTTCACTCTCGCGCAGGGTCAAAAATCCGTTGTCCAACAATTTGAATTCGCTCATCAAAAAAACTGCCTTGTTGTAATCATAATTATTGGCATATTTATCATAATCGATGATGTCTTTGTAGGCAAAAATCGCTTCAAAAAAGTTTTTGAAATCATAGTCTTTTGGCACCATCAACTTTGAAACATTACGACAACCAAGCCCGTAGTATCTAAAAATATCTTCGCCCAATTGTGTCAACTCTTCAGTAGATTCGCGACCGTTGAGCACCGCAACTGAGTTTCTGTTTTTTCTGATAATATTTGGATATTTGCCAAAATAGTATTCAAAATATCGCGCCGTGTTGTTGCTGCCAGTCGCTATAACTGCATCAATATCAGTGAATTGATTTTTGCTGATTTGGAATCTGTCTTCAAATTGTGGTTCTATTTTTTCAAGACAAGCTAACAATGCCGGAATCATCTTTTGGTCGTTGGAGGATAATTTTATCAACGCTATATTTTCCGAAATTAATACTGAAAGTATATCGTGAAAACCTACCATCGGGATGTTGCCAGCCAAAATTAAACCCACTTTTTTCAGTGGTTCATTAGCTAGATCATATTCAGCTAACCAACGGCGGATATTTTTTTCTTCTAGCGCCATTGCCCAACTTTTACAAGCGTGGGTAACCTGCGGTAAGGTAAACCATCCGTTGTGATATTTAGACTCATTTAAAATTTGGGCAAAATCATCATAAAAATAAGGGTTTAATTCGTGCTTATTGTCCTCAAAATCTGTATTTTGAAATTGTTTCAAGAATTTCCCGAGACTAACAAAAGCATTTATTTTAGATTCTACTAACATAGTTTTTTTGGTTGAGAATACTTATTGGCGTAAATTTGTGGTAAAGTTAAATAATTAATTTAAAATTCAGCTATGGCTATCATAATAACAGACGATTGTATCAATTGCGGTGCCTGCGAACCAGAATGCCCAAACACGGCAATTTATGAAGGTGCAGATGATTGGCGATACAAAGACGGCACATCGCTCACAGGCAAAGTAACTTTACCAGACGGCACAGAAGTTGACGCAGAAGAAGCCCAAGAACCTATCTCTGATGACCTTTATTATATTGTGCCAAGCAAGTGTACTGAGTGTAAAGGTTTTCATGAAGAGCCACAGTGTGCGGCAGTTTGCCCAGTAGACTGTTGCGTGCCAGATGATGATCATGTAGAGTCAGACGAAGTATTATTGGCGCGCCAAGCCTTTTTACACAACGAGTAATATGAAATTTTTTGGATACATACTATTGTTGTTTTTGGTGATATCTTGCAAAGTAAACAACCAACAAAATGCGCAAAATACAGATGATAATTCGCTGATTGGCCGATGGGAGTTGGTAGAGCATTCGGCACTCAAAAACCTTGAAAAATCATACCCCGAAGGTGTGCCGGTTTTGTCATTTGAGCAAGCCGATAAACAAATGAATGTATTTGGGTATGACGGATGCAACAATATTCGTGGCCAAATAAAATCACCCAAAAAAGGCGAAATCACTTTTGATAAAGAGCAGTGGGTGAGTACCATGATGGCATGCGACAAAGTAGCCGACCAAGATTTTATGCAAGCCGTGATGGCCGCCAATAGTTATGCGATTGACGGTGATTATCTGACGCTCAAAAGTGACTTGGCCGAGTTGCGTTTTTTCAAAGTTTCGCTCAACGGCAAATGGACATTGAGCAAACTGTACAATACGAGACCCAAGGTGGTAGAGCTTTTTCCGTACAAAACGCCTTTTATTCGTTTAGATATCAATACTTTAGATTTTACAGGTCATACCGCATGCAACGCTATTCAAGGCAAAACACTTATCCATGCCAACGAAATGCGCTTTGCGAATATTATCAGTACAGAAATGTATTGTGAAAACAAAGGCGAAAAACTTTTTATCGATGCCTTGCAGCAAATCAATCGTTATGAGCTATCGGGCAACAAACTTTTATTATACAAAGACAAAAAGCTACTCATCGAATTTGAAAAGTAACTTTTTGAAAAACAATATTAGATTAAAAACAATTATAATTCGTGCAACACCATCACTGGTTGTTTGATATGATATGACATTTTTTTGGTAAAACTTGAGCCAAATAATCGGTCAAAAAAGTTTCGGTTGCGTCTGACCATTGCCAAAATATCAATATTTTTTTCTTCCATAAAATCAAAAACACTGGCTTCTACATCCTTGTTTTCGAGAATATTGAAAGAGATAAACGGTTGCGGAAAACGCGCTTGCCACTCAGCATGTTTAGTCAATAACTCATCATCTTTGGGCTGGTCTGTTACGTGAATAACTTCAATTTTTGCTTTGAAATGTTCTGCAACACGCACTACTTCTTCCATGGCCGATACATCTTTGTCTTTGAATAAAGTGGTAAAACCAATGGTTTGTAAACCAGCAAAATGGGCGTTGTGTGGTATACTAAAAACAGGAATTTTTACACCACGAATAACATTAACCGTGTTAGACCCTAACAATTTTTTTTCTATACCCGAAGCACCCGTAGTCCCCATTACCAAATAATTGATTTTTTCGTCCTCAACAATTCTTTGGATGATATCTACCAAAATTCCACGTTCAAAAACATAATCAGTATTAATATTGGTCAGGTTGTTTTTTTCAGCAATAGTACGCAGCTTGGCAGTGTGTTTTTTGTAATAGTCAAACTGGTTGAGCTCTAATTGTTCATACACATCAAAAATCAAATCGGGGTCGCCGCCGCTTGTTGTCGAGATTATTGGCATCTCGTAGGTATGCAACACCAAAAGATCAGCTTTTAATGTGTTGGCCAATTGTAGCGCATACACAAAAGCATTGTCAGCTGTTGTAGAAAAGTCAGTCGGGAAAAGTAATTTTGTCATCAGTTAATTTTCTATGGTTTGTTAGCCTTAAATTTACAAAAAAAATATAGGTAAGTACACATTTTGCTCTTAAAATATACAGATATAAAAAGATTTAGTAAATTTGACTAAATACAGAAAATCATGCTATCAAACGATACAATTTGTGCGCTGGCAACCGCTAACGGTATGGGTGCCATAGCGGTTATACGCGTCTCGGGCCCCGAAGCGATTACAAAAGTTGACACTATTTTTCAGACAAAATTTGGTCAAAAAAAATTAACAACCGTCGATTCGCACACGGTACACCTAGGTTATGTAAAGCAAAAAGACACTTTGCTAGACGAGGCATTGTTTACCATTTTTAAAGGCCCCAATTCATATACTGGCGAAGATGTGGTAGAGATTTCTACCCATGGGTCGGTGTATATCCAACAAAAAGTGATGGAGTTGCTCAACCAGATAGGTGTGCGCAATGCCAGCCCAGGCGAATATACTTTCAGGGCTTTTTGGAATGGCAAAATGGACTTGTCACAAGCCGAGGCTGTGGCCGATTTGATTGCGTCAGACTCCAAAGCATCGCATGAGATTGCTCTCAAACAGATGCGCGGAGGGTTTTCTACACAAATCAAAGCTTTGCGTGAAGAGATGATCAACTTTGCTGCACTGATAGAGTTGGAGCTAGATTTTTCTGAAGAAGATGTAGAGTTTGCCAACCGAGATAAGTTTACAGAATTGCTCGATAATCTGCAAAATACATTAAAAAAACTAGCCGATTCTTTTGCTTATGGCAACGTTATCAAAAACGGTGTGCCTGTAGCGATAGTAGGTGCACCAAATGCCGGAAAATCGACTTTGCTCAATGCTTTGCTCAACGAAGAGCGTGCTATAGTGTCTGATATTGAGGGTACTACACGTGATACCATCGAAGAGGTGCTCAATATTGACGGTATAGCTTTTAGGTTTATAGACACCGCTGGGCTACGTGTGGCAGGCGACCAAATAGAGCAGATAGGTATCGAAAAAACACGTGAAAAAATAAAGCAGGCAAAAATTGTGATTCACCTCTATGATGTGCATCGCCTTACCGAGCAAATGGTTGCCCACCAGCTAGATGAGTTGTTGCGCAACGATAGTATTGTGATTAATGTTGCCAATAAAATAGACCAAACTACTGCTGAAGATACATTTTTTGACGAACTCAAAAAGGAGTTTCCGACTATTACACATCTGGCCATATCTGCCAGAGAAAATATGGGCATTGAGGCGCTAAAAACAGCACTCAGTCAGCAAGTGCAATTGTTGGGTAACTCGTCTGACGATGCGGTGGTGAGCAACTCTCGACACTTGGCAGCTTTGCAAAATACGCTCGCACAAATTCATAAAATAAAAGAAGGAATGCAGTACAACTTGCCTAGCGATTTGCTCGCCATAGACATCAGAGAAGCACTCACTTATCTGGGCGAAATAACCGGAGAGATAGATGTAGACCAAGATATTTTGGGAACAATTTTCGGGAAGTTTTGTATCGGGAAGTAGTTGTCTTTCTTTTGTTTGTTAACTGCCTATAAATGTTATATTTAAGAGTAATTATGTTGCTATTTTTTGTTGCCAAACA
This sequence comes from Flavobacterium sp., assembly GCA_041583035.1. Lineage (GTDB taxonomy): Bacteria > Bacteroidota > Bacteroidia > Flavobacteriales > Flavobacteriaceae > Flavobacterium. The sequence continues at coordinate 2,568 of JBFHGP010000074.1, read as the reverse complement.
GCACTTTTTAGCTTATATTTGTTGCCCAGTTGTTGCTCAAACAACAAATTTGTTGCCAAAAGGCACATATTAAAAGGTACAGGTGAAATGATGCACCAATCAGCACCACCGAGCAACATCAGGCACCAATAAGCAACATATGAGTAGTAATATTAAAATACCAAAATTCTGCCAACTTTGTGGTCAAGCATTTGTTGCCCAAAAAAACACAACACGCTTTTGCAGTCACAAATGTGCCAGTAGAGCATACAAACAAAGAAAGCGAGAAGAAAAAGTTGGTTCTACTCTAAAGGAGCAAATCAAATCCGTTACTTCTGCAAATCCCGAAACTTTGCAAAGTTTGCAAATCCTACAAAAACTCCCAATCCAAACCACCAACTTTATCAATCTTCGAGATAAAGAATTCCTAAGCGTACAAGAAGCTGCTATTCTTTTAGGTGCTAGTCGTTGGACAATTCAAAGAATGATTAATCGTAACGAATTAAAAGCTTCTAAAATTGGGAGAAGAACAATAATAAAACGTACCGAAATTGATAATCTTTTTAACTGATGAGCAATGAAAATAACATTAAGACAACGCAAAAGGGGTAACAAGATTACCCTCTACCTTGACTATTACGACAAAGGCAAACGTGAGTACGAATATTTAGGTTTGTACATAACACCTGAACCAGAAAAAGGAAGTTTGACTAAAGCTCAAAAAGATGAAAACAAAAAAATCTTAGAGTTAGCAGAAAGTATCAGAAGCAAAAGACACTTAGAAGCGCAAAATCAAATCTATGGTTTTAGAGATAAGGAGAAACAAAAAGGAAATTTCTTAACATTCTTTGAAGCACTAACAGAAAAGAAGAAAGCCAGCGTAGGTAATTACGGCAATTGGGATAGTACCAAAAAACATTTACAAGCGTATGCTCCAAAAGGTATTTCATTTGAACGTTTAGACAAAGACTGGTTAGAAGGTTTCAAAGATTATTTAGATAACGTAGCCATTACTAAAACAGGTGAACCTATATCTTTAAATACAAAATACTCTTATTTCAATAAAGTTAGAGCAGCATTAAAGCAAGCATTAAAAGAAGGATTGCTAACATACAATCCTGCCGAACAAGTACAACCATTTCCACAAGACGAAGTTCAAAGAGAATTTTTATCTTTAGACGAAGTTCAAACCTTAGTGCATACACCTTGTAAAAATGAAACATTGAAACGTATGTTTTTATTTTCGTGTCTTACAGGATTGCGTTGGTCAGATATTGAAAAGCTAAAATGGTCAGAAGTTCAATATTCAGAACAGTTAGGTAATTTCTTACGTTTCAAACAACAGAAAACCAATGGAGCTGAAATGCAACCTATATCCGAAGATGCTCGTACCTTATTAGGTGAAGAAGGTAATCCAAAAGATAACGTGTTTACAGGGTTTAAATATGGCAATTGGAACAAAACCTTATTAAAAGATTGGATGACAGATGCAGGTATCAAAAAGCACATTACATTCCATTGTGCTAGACATACTTATGCTACATTACAATTAACGCTGGGTACTGATATTTACACCGTATCGAAGTTGTTAGGACATAAAAACCTATCCACAACCGAAATATACACGAAGGTTATTAATGAGAAAAAAATTGAAGCCGCTAACAAAATAAAACTAAACCTATAATTATGGATTTGATTGTATACAGAAATATCCTTTATGGAGTTTTAAAACCTTGGCAACAAGATGATGCGAACGAAAAGTTTTTTAGACAAAATCTAAATCCAGACTTTATCAATCCTGCTGATCCTTCAACATTTTACGAAGCCTTGAAAGAGCTGTTACCGACCTATCGTGAATTGTACAATGAAGATGGATTAGAGGTGTACGAAACTCAACCAGATACAGAGGTAGATTATACAATCAAAAAGCCAATGATTAATATTCAGTTGCAAGAACCATTTTCTGCTACAAGTAAATTCTATTATTACTTATTACAGAATGAAACGACACGAATCAGCAACAGAATTTACTATTGCTTCAATAAAGACATTAACGAAACCAACAAAAAGGAATTAATCCAAAATGTTATAAAGTCTTGTAAAGATTTACTTTTAAGAATTGGCATAGACAAGAGTTTATATCCTACAGATAAATTAACAGATTATGTAATCGACCTATTGGTTAAATGTATCGTACGTTTACTAAAGGAAGTCGAATTACTTTATCCAGCCTATACAAATCAAATAAAAACAGAGCAATACGAGATATTCTCTGAATTGCTTCACGATCATTTCGAATCTTTCGAAACAGATAATACAACACCAACATTCCAAGGGGCTAAAAATGCAATACTTCAAATAGATGATTTTAAACTCGAAAAATCAGACAAACTATCTTTTGGCTTCAATGGAAATAAAGAAAATCTTAAATCAGTAATAATAGCATTAAACAGACATTTATATCTTTTAAATGAAGGAAAAGTGCTAACGCATAGCTATGTTCTTCTTCAGAGAGATAGCCGCCACCGGAAACGCTCCAACCTTGCGACTCAATATCTGAGTATTGTTGAAATGTAAAAGCAGCATTGG
>JBFHGP010000073.1:0-10083 GCA_041583035.1 Flavobacterium sp. | reverse complement strand
TACACCCCCGAAAAAGAAGATGGTGTAGATACAACAAAGGCACTCAAAATTTGCGAACAATTTGAAGTTTCTAGACAATTTTGGGCATATTTGGTAGAAAAAAACATCATTGACAACCCCAAAGAGTTTATCAACTCTGTACCTCACATGAGTTTTGTTTGGGGAGATGAGAATGTGTCTTTTCTCAAAAAAAGATACGAATCATTAAAAAACAACCCACTTTTTGCAGACATGGAATTTGCAGAAGATGCTTGCCAAATAAGAAAATGGGCACCGCTAATCATGCAAGGACGGAGCGCTGACGACAAAGTTGCAGCAACGTATATGAAGTATGGTACCGATGTAAACTTTGGTGCGCTTACCCGCAAAATGATTGCACACCAAACCAAGCAAGAAGGCACAGAAGTGCAATTTGGCACAGAAGTTTTAGATGTCAAAAAACAAACAGACGGCCGCTGGGCAGTCATCACCAAAAATCTAAAAACAGGCGTTAAAAAAACAATATTGACCAAATTTGTCTTTGTTGGCGCTGGCGGAGCTTCAATATTATTGTTAGAAAAATCTGGTATACCAGAGGGTAAACACTACGGAGGTTTTCCTGTTAGTGGTCAATTTATGATTTGTCAAAACCCAAAAATTGTCGAACAACACCAAACAAAAGTTTATGGCAAAGCATCGGTGGGCGCACCGCCAATGTCTGTACCGCATCTTGACACTCGTTATATCGATGGTAAAAAATCATTATTGTTTGGTCCGTACGCAGGTTTTTCAACCAAATTTTTGAAAAATGGATCGTATTGCGATTTATTCAAATCAATCAATCTGGCCAACCTACCCGTTATGCTCGGCGCAGGAATGAAAAATATCGATTTGACTACCTATTTAATCGGTGAAGTTTTACAATCTCACAACAAGCGAATTGAAGCACTCAAAAACTATTTTCCGGATGCTTTGGCTAAAGATTGGCAGTTAAAAACTGCCGGTCAGCGTGTACAAACTATGAAAAAAGATGCTAATGGCAAAGCGGTTTTGGCATTTGGTACTGAAGTTGTAAGCGCTGCAGACGGTACATTTGCTGCACTTTTGGGCGCATCGCCTGGTGCATCGACCACAGTGAGCATTATGCTTGGCTTGCTCGAACGTTGTTTTAAAAACGAATTTGAAAACGAATGGCAAGACCAATTAAAAACTATGATTCCGTCGTTTGGACAATCGCTCAATGAGCAACCAGAAAAACTCAATGAGCTGAGAGAAAAAACATCAGCCACCTTGGCTTTAGAATTTTAACCTATAAAAAATCCCTGCATGATATTCGATGCAGGGATCATATCACTTCCTATTTTTTTATTTTTTTATGCGAATTGACATCATTACTGTTTTGCCCGAACTGATAAAAAGTCCGTTTGAAGCTTCTATCCTAAAAAGAGCTATTGCCAAAGGCTTGGTTGAAGTACATTTTCACAACCTTCGCGATTACAGCACCAACAAGCACAAAAACGTTGACGATTACCAATATGGCGGCGGCGCAGGCATGGTTATGAGTATCGAGCCGATAGACAAGTGTATTACAGCACTAAAGGCCGAGCGCGATTATGACGAGGTGATTTACATGACGCCAGACGGCGAAACGCTGCAGCAAAAAATAGCCAATAGCCTATCGATGCTAGACAATATTATTATTCTTTGCGGACACTATAAAGGTGTAGACCAACGTGTGCGTGACAGCTTGATTACCAAAGAAATTTCGATTGGAGATTTTGTATTATCTGGTGGTGAGCTAGGCGCTGCGGTGTTATCAGATGCGATTATCAGACTTATTCCTGGGGTTTTGAACGATGAGACTTCTGCCCTTACCGACAGTTTTCAGGACGATTTGTTAGCGCCACCTATTTATACTCGACCGGCAGAATACAAAGGCATGAAAGTACCTGATATTTTGCTCAGTGGCAATTTTCCTAAAATAGAAAAATGGCGAGAAGAAAAGGCTTATGAGCATACCAAAACACGCCGACCAGATTTATTAAAATAGAAAAATCCTCAAGGTTACCTTGAGGATTTTTTGTACAATTTTTCAAAGACGATTACTTCGCTTTTAACTTATCAAGTGCGTTGTTGTATCCTTCTTTAGCTTTTTCTTTGGCATCTTCGCCTGCTTTTTTCACGCTTTCTTTAGCATCTGTAGCAGTTTCGTCGATTTTTTCGCCTACTTTGTTAGCAGCTTCTTTAGTGTCTTCAACAGCGTTGTTGGCAGCATCTTTTGTACCTTCAACTGCATTGTTCACGCCTTCTTTCACGTCGTTTGCTACTTCAGAAGTTTTATCTTTCAAGTTTTCCCAAGCCGTTTTTGACTCTTCTACAACTTTTTGAGCAGCTTCTTCAGCTTTTTTGTCTCCTTTAGCTTTGGCCTCTTCCAAGTCTTTCTCAGCTTGTTTCAATTTTGCTTCAGCTTCATTCAACTCTGCTTGCAAAGCAGCGTCAACTTCTTGTGTTGCATCCATTTGCTCTTCTGTTTGATCTTCAACAGGAGCTTCTGCGTTTGTTTCGTTTTTACATGATGTAAGCGCTAACAATCCGATAGCGGCTAAACTTAAAAATGTTTTTTTCATAACTAGATAAATTTTTATTTGTGGTAAAGGTACTGATTATATGACAAATAGCTATTTATTTAATATAATTTTATCATTTGACTACTCTTCTACCTGACTCAGTTTTTTCTTTTCGCGACGGTTTTTAATGATTTTTACGACAAACGGAACCGTTGTTACCGCAATGATTATCAATATAATATATTCGATATAGTGTGTCAAATCAAATCCGTAGCTATCTAATAATATTTTGTAAAGATAATGACCAGACAATATCAAAGAGAATGACCACATGATAGAACTCAATATATTAAAAAGCATAAAACGCTGCACATTCATGCGCGCCACGCCAGCGATAATAGGCACAAAGGTGCGGATAATCGGCAAAAATCTAGCAAAAATGATTGCTCTACCACCGTGACGTTCAAAAAATATACGTGATTCTTCTAAATATTTTTTCTTAAACAACCAATTGTCTTCTTTATTGAAAAGGTAATTACCGCTTTTGGTCCCAAACCAATAGCCAAAACTGTTGCCTACAATCCCTGCCAAAGATACCAAAGCTGCCAACGCACAAACATTCCAAAAATCACTCTCGATATGTATAAACTCTGCCATCAATGCTTTGCTATAAATGCCCGACAAAAACAGTAAACTATCGCCTGGTAGGAAAAATCCGGCAAACAAACCTGTTTCGGCAAAAACAATAAACAACACCACGTAAACACCTATCTGATGGCCGGCAATCTCGAGGTTAATGTAAAACTCTGGATTGATTAACTCTGTCCATTTAAATTCTTCCATAAAAGCTTAAATTTCGGTCTAAGAATTGTATTTTATTTTAGTGCGTGAAATTACTCATTATTTCTACAATCGACCTACTAAAAAATCAGTTTAATTACACATTTAAGTTTTTTTTATCATTTTTTTGCTTTAATTTGGATGCCAAAATAGAAATTTGCAAATTAGAGTTGCAAAAACAAAACCTTTTTTAATGAAAAAAATTACCCTTTTGTGTCTTACCCTCGCGGGATTATCGGCTCAAGCACAAACCCAAACAATGACACCAGAAACACTGTGGAAACTCGGTCGTGTGAGTCCGATAAAAATATCGGCAGACAATCAAACTTTGTATTACTCGGTCACTACACCGCAGATTGAAGCAAACGATTTTGAAACAGCTTATTTTCAGGTAAATTTAGACGGAAAAAAAATAAAAAAAATTGACAAAGACCATCCACAATTAGACAATAAAAAAATATCAGCAGACCAAAAATATGCTTTGAGCCATGAGGCAGTAAAGGTAAAAAAAATGTTGGGCAACGATTATTACGAAAACTTAGACAAATCTAATGTTTATGTATTTGATCAGTTAGATTATAGACACTGGGATACATGGAACGATGGAACTTTTGACCATGTGATGCTGACTGATTTATCAACGGATAAAAAAATTGATTTGTTGGCAGACGAACCTTATTATTCGCCTCAAAAACCATTTGGCGGAAGCGGTGATTACATCTTTTCGCCCGACAGCAAAAAAGTGATTTACGTTGCCAAGAAAGAAGAAGGTACTGCCTATGCGCTAAGCACCAACACCGATTTGTACCAATACGATATCGCAACGGGCAAAACCACCAATCTTACCGAGCAAAACAAAGGTTACGACACGCACCCAAGCTATTCGCCACAAGGTGCGCTCACTTGGTTACAAATGAAGCGCAATGGCTACGAAGCCGACAAAAACGACATCATAGTGCGCGAAAATAATATCGACCAAAACCTCACTGCAAATTGGGACGGGACGGTAAATAGCTATGTATGGAGCGACGATGGCAAAAAAATTTATTTTACGGCTCCAGTAGATGGTACGGTGCAATTGTTTGAGGTAAATTACCCAGGCAAAACCAGAAAAGCAGTACATGTAGAGCAGCTTACCCACGGCGATTTTGACGTTACTAGCATTGTCAAAATTTTTGATGACAAAGCCGTCGTTACCCGCACCGATTACAACACCGCTTCTGAAGTATATCAATATGATTTAAAGAAAAAAGATTGGACAAAAATCACTTCGGTAAACGATAAAATTTATGCTGATATCGCCAAGAGCAAAGTAGAAAAAAGATATATCGAAACCACAGATGGCAAGCAAATGCTCACTTGGGTAATTTATCCGCCAAATTTTGATCCGAACAAAAAATACCCAACTTTGTTGTATTGTCAGGGCGGACCTCAATCGCCTGTTTCACAGTTTTATTCTTTTAGATGGAATTTTCAGGTGATGGCTGCGCAAGGTTACATTATCGTAGCACCAAACCGTCGCGGATTACCTGGTTTTGGCGTAGAATGGAACGAAGCAATTTCGAAAGACTGGGCAGGACAACCAATGGACGATTATTTGTCTGCCATTGATGAGTTGGCCAAAGAAAGCTATGTAGACAATAATCGATTAGGCGCTGTTGGCGCAAGCTATGGCGGATATTCTGTGTACTATTTGGCAGGTATTCACAACAATCGTTTCAAGAGTTTTATTTCGCATTGTGGCGTATTTAATTTAGAATCAATGTATGGCACTACCGAAGAAGTATTTTTCCCGAATTGGGACACAGGTGGCGCGTATTGGGACGCCAACAACAAAGATGCACAAAAAGCATATAATGATTTTAATCCTATCAAGCGTGTGGCAAATTGGAACACGCCAATCTTGGTTATTCACGGTGGTAAAGACTACCGCGTGCCTATCGGGCAAGGTCAAGAGGCTTTTCAGGCTGCGCAATTGCAAGGCATCAAAAGTAGATTTGTGTATTTACCAGAAGAAAACCACTGGGTGCTCTCACCACAAAATGGATTGGTATGGCAAGGCGAATTTTTCCGTTGGTTAAAAGAAACTTTGTAAACTGATTATACAAATAAATATAGGCGTTGTTCAACCATTTGAGCAACGCTTATTTGTTTTTATGAATGCCATACACGCAATGGCGGCAACCGTTTTTGCAACATCTGCCTTTCAAAAAATGATACATTTCTGTAAAGACAAAATAACCATTTTCCATATAAAAATGAAGCCCTTCTACCATTTCGGATGGGCGTTTCGGAAATTGATGTGTCAGTGAAAATCGAGTCATCTCATCAAATTTTCGCAAACAGTCGTTACACAAACAATCGTGATCAGTTTTTTGGTATAAAAAAGCAACCGTCTCGTCCAACAACTCTACTTTTTGACAATCGCAATGTTGGATATCATCAACTTTACATGTGATGGTTTTATGACAATGTGTGCATTTTTCGTTTTTCAAATCGATTGTTTTTAAGATTCTATCAAACTTACTCCATCCCCCATTCTATCATGGATATATTGCCCTTGCTGACAATATTGTGACAATTGATTTTGGATAAATTCTTGCACCTCAGCTTGGTATTTTTGTGGATACAACACATGTACATTTGCACCAGCATCTAAGGTAAAACAAACAGGCGTTTGGGTATTTTTTCTAAAAGTCCAAATATGATTAATGATTTCGAGTGTATTGGGTTTCATCAATATAAAATAAGGCATCGACGTCATCATCATCGCATGCAAAGTAAGTGCTTCGCTCTCGACCAATGCAATAAATTTATCCAAATCACCATTCATCAAAATTGTTTTGAGCTGAGCTATGTTTTGATGTGCCTGTGCAAATCTTTTTTCTGCAAACGGATGATTGTGCATCAATTGATGACCAACCGTACTCGACACTTGTTTTTCGCCTTTGTCGACCAACAAAATAGTGTCTTGATAATTTTCAAAAACTGGATGCAAAGGTTCAGTAAAAGGAACGCCAAACAAATCTGAACTCGATGGTATTGCATCTGTTTGCCCCCAAACTACCACTTCGCCTTTGATGCTTCGACAAGCACTACCCGAGCCTAACCGTGCCAATAGCGACATTTTTTGAAGATAGAATTCTGCAGATTGATGCGGATTTACCAATCGTTCTAAAGCAATAATATTGGCAGACAATGCCGCCATGCCTGAAGCCGATGATGCTATCCCTGAACTGTGCGGAAAAGTATTTTGGGTATCGATGATGAAATGATAATCAACGATAAACGGGCAAAAAGGCAAAATACGTTCAAAATATTGCTGAATTTTTGGACGAAAAGACTCTTTCGGCTGGCCTTCAAACAATAAATCAAACGATATTTTTTGACTCGATTGTGGCGAATATTGCAAGGTGGTTATGGTTTTGCAATTATTAAGCGTGAAACTCAACGACGGGTTGGCCGGAATTTGGTGTTCTTTTTTCCCCCAATATTTGACCAACGCAATATTGCTTGGCGCAGAGTGAGTAAATTTTCCCGCCTCGGTTAGGGTTAAATAATCAGTTGTTTTGAATGTATCTAATGTTGTCATAATCAATATTTTTGTGCGATGGCATTGGCTGCCAAATAAGCCGTTGTCCAAGCGTTTTGAAAATTAAACCCTCCAGTAATTGCATCAATATCAATTACTTCGCCAGTAAAATACAAATTATCATGCAATTTACTTTCCATGGTTTTAAAATTCACTTCTTTGAGCGCAACACCTCCTGCGGTAACAAACTCATCTTTGAACGTACTTTTACCGTTTACCTCATACTCGGTCTGAATGAGTTGATAGGTCAATGCGACCAATTGTTTTTTGGTTAAATCTGTCCAAATCGTCTCTGGCGAAATTTTGGCCAATTCGACCAAATATTTCCACATCCGTTGAGTAAACACAAATGGCGATTGCGTAGCAACAGCTTTTTTGGGATGATTTTGTTTGAAAGATTTTAAACTTTCTAAAACCTCATCAAAATTAAGATTATTTAACCAATTTACCTGCAAAGTAAAACGATAATTAACCGCTGCCAATTGACGTGCACCCCAAGCAGACAATCGCAAAATTGCCGGACCGCTCAACCCCCAGTGCGTAATCAGCAAATCGCCTTCGGCGGTGAGTTTGTTTTCTTTTATTTTTAAAGTAACAGGCGACACCGAGTTACCCATCAGTTGATGTAAATTTGGGTCAGGAATATTAAAGGTAAACAACGACGGTACGGGTTCGACAATCGTGTGTTGATTGTTTTTAATCATTTTCCAAACTTGCGGACTACTACCCGTAGCGATAACCAATTGACGGCTACTAAATGTTTTGGCAGATGTATTGACCATCCAAAAATCATCATTTTTCTCGATTGATTTTACACCGCAAGCCGTTTTGATGGTGACACCTAATTGATGTGCTTCATGCAAAAAACAATCAATAATCGTTTGTGAATTGTCAGAAGTCGGAAAAACACGGCCATCATCTTCGATTTTGAGCGCAACGCCTCTATTCTCTAGCCACTCCATCATATCGCCAGTAGCAAAAGTATGAAAAGGACCTCTGAGTTCGCGCTCCCCTCGTGGATAATATTTGACCAAAACACTTGGTACAAAACACGCATGCGTCACGTTACAGCGCCCACCACCAGAGATTTTTACCTTTGACAGTACTTCTTTACTTTTTTCTAGAATCATTATTTTTAATGACGGATTTTGCTCAGCGAGATTTATCGCCGTAAAAAAACCAGAAGCTCCACCACCCATCACAATTACATCATAATCAACCATATACATCGTTTTTTAAAACTACAAATACAAATTTTAGCAAGCAGCATATCTATTAAATAATCAACAATTTATTCGTTTTGCTCATCATAAACTTGTATCAAATGTGGTAATTTTTGTAAATTGCGACAAAAATACAGAATATTCGACCTGATGACGGTATGAATCACACAGAAAAAAATTATCTATGAAAAAAATTTTATTATTTAGCTCGTTATTATTTGTATTAGGCAGTTGCAAAAGTAAAAAAGTAGTGATTGACGGCGGTAACGAAGCTGCGGTAATCGAAAAAGCTGAGATGGAAGAAAAAGCTGAAAGAACGATACTTTATACAGAGCAAGTACGCAATGATTTTAGAGCAGTGTCTAACAAAACGAGAGATGAATTTTTGAATGGATATCGTGCAACAGACAAAAAATATTCGATATTATTTTTCACACAAGGCTATAACAGTGAAGAAGTTACGGTAAAAAACGACGAAGAGATAATTTTTAAAGGATTGGTAAAAACCAACAAAAACACTGGATTGGCAAAAAATATGCGAATTTTGAATACCCTCGAGACCGAAATTTATGACAATGGCTCTAAACAAAGTATTTTTATCAATCCAGAAATGGCACAAAAATACAAGTTTATCTATGTAATGAAAGGCAATACCGACGAAGAAAAACCTTACAAAATCACGTATAGCCACAACCTAAGACCTGCGAGGTAATGAAGTTTTTGTTCGCCATATTATTGACCTTAACAAACTTAAATTCAGACAAATACTCAAAAGATATTTTTTCTCAACACGGTAATTATTATTTGGTAATTGTTGATTCTTCTACAAATTACAATAAACTATACCAAAAAATGTGGGATATACATAAACTATATGCTATTCAAATAGATACTTTGGGTAGATATTATGACAAAACCATAGACGAAATCATATTGCCGCATGATGATGCAGACAAAATTTATCGTGGAACGTATTTTCCAAGAAGATACCCATCAGAAAGTTTAAGTATTGAATATGATGATTATTACTCCACACAAGACAAAAAGGAGAATATAACCGATCCTACCAACATGATTTTGGTTGTAGGCATGTACGAAAATCTATCAAAAGCAGATAGTCTAAAAGAAGTATTGTCAACAAATTTCCCCAATACCTACGTCCAAAAATCAAAAATATTTATTGGTTGTATGCATTAATCACAATCAATGCGACACCACTTTTAGCCTAAAAACAAATAATTAATTAGAACAGATAAAGCTTAACACTATATGGATAGTATTTTATAATGAAATTTTAACTAGCTTATTACCTTCTCTAAAAACCGTTATTTCTTGTATTTTACTTCTGTTTTTATTTAAAGAGTCTATTGAGATATTTTTGTGCTTACTCACATCTAATTTGTCAATATATTTTAATTTATCGCCTACCTTTATCCCTTTTTTGTCAGCTATTCCATTAAGTATAATACTTTTAATAATGATATCGTTATTATTCTTACTAAAACGAAATCCAAGTTTATCTGGATTGATTTTATGTTTTCGAAAATCTGAATAATAAAGTTTTTTAGATAATCCATCAAAAACTAAATATTCTTTCTCAAAAGCCTCTAATCCTACAACATTACTAGAGGAAGGTGAATAAGCAACCAAAACAGAGTCTTGTTTTTTATTTTTTATAGAAAGTATTCCAGAATAGGTGAATTGAAATTCAGAAATCTCGCCCTTAGGTTGTGTCAAGCTTGTCAAATAGAATAATTCTGTTTGATAATCACTTTTCTCTATCACCTCCCTATCATTGATTGATAATTGACAAAGACAACCAGAATCGAGCACTAAATCATCATCAATTATTTGATTATTTATTTTTATTTTATCATTTATT
>JBFHGP010000072.1:0-10733 GCA_041583035.1 Flavobacterium sp. | reverse complement strand
TCACTAAAAATTTAAGGTGGTTATAGCATCGGGGCTCACCTCTTCCCATTCCGAACAGAGAAGTTAAGCCCGATAGCGCAGATGGTACTGCAATACCATGCGGGAGAGTATGTCGCCGCCTTTTTTTAGAAGTCCTTTACTGAAAAGTAAAGGACTTTTTTGTTATATACAAGCAGTATATTTACCATTAAAATAGCCTCTATGCAAATGTAAAGAGGCTGTTGGTTTTATTGTTGCTCAAAGTCAGGAGACTTTGCGTAGCAGGGTTTTTGAGTTCCAGTCTATGTAATGTAAACATTTTCAGCGGTTTTTTTGCCTGTGACCATCTCAAAAGTTTTTCATCAAAATACAGCATAACAGGGTAATTTTTGTTCAAAAAAGGGCATTTAGTCGTCACCAAACACCCATTTCTTGTATCATTATACAAAGGAAGTACAGTTCCAAAACGCTATGTAATTACTCTAGAAACCAGTTCGAAATTCTGTTTTCTCGGTAGTTAGATAGGTATTGGATAAACTTGTATGCATTCACATTTCGCTCCAGATTCATATCTATGTAGGTACTTTTGTTGGCTTCGGTAAACAAGTTGTACAGATTCCAAAAGTGTATGGTGCCATCATCAGCTTTCATAAAATCTGGGTCTGCATGATAGTCTTTCAGAATACTGTTTATCTGTGTATCGGTCACTGCCAACGGAAACAAAGATTGTTTGACTTCTTTGGGTTGATATTGATACATTTTCATCTTCCCAATCAAGTGAGCAAACTCTTGTTCTGTGATTTCGTGTAGCAACATATTTTTCATCGTATCAATATGTGTTTGTCTATCATAGTTGTGAAAGAGTTCGTACACTTTGGCTTTGAGTTCCATCACTGAGCTTACCCGCAAATCAGCTTTTAGTCCGTCAGTCGCTATACAAAGATTGGTGCATACGGTATTTTGATAACCTACAAATACTTTAAATTTTTCGATAGATTTTTTACTAAAAAGGTTCTCCTGATTGTATGCTCTTACACCTCCGACACACAAATTTATTTTGTTGCCGTTGATGACTTCATAAATCTCTGGGATTTCAAAGACAAAAGCCATTCGTTCGTAATAAATGGTTTTTTCGTGCTCTAGCAACTCTTTTGCAGGTTTGCCGATAGCACTAGGAATCCGCCCTTTTATCACATGCGAAACTCTGATGTCTAAATCTAATTGCACGTTATCACCCAAAATTTCTGTCAAAGCTTCCTGAACTGTGTTGATAAATTCGTAGTGACTTATCGTGGTTTCGTTGTCTTTGGCAAATACCGGGATAATACAATCTTCCTGCAAATGAGAGAGGCTAACCTTTGATGTGTTAGCCTCTATAAATCTCGTTTTAGATGTGTTTGCTGTGGGTGTACTTTCGTTGAATTGTACAGTAGGTGTATGTTTTAATGCTAATAATTCCATAAGTTCTAAGTTTTAAATGTTGATAGGTTCTAGTTCTTCTTTGCGTTTCACGATATCATCGTAAATCTCTTTGCGATAATCTGCATACTTGGCATAAATCTCTTTCAGCTCAGGTTCTGAGTTGGCTTGGTAGATTTCAAATTTTACTTGGTCTAATGAGATACCCTCGGTACACCATTCCAATAATTTTTTACCTGTGTCTGAGTTGATGACAAAACTAGGTTTGTTGGCAAAGAGTCCTGTTCGGTCTTTAGATGCGTTGACCAAATGATTGTCGTTGACAAACTCAAAGTTGACGGTAAGCTCATATTCATAACCCTCACGAGTAATTTCTTTCATACCAAGTTTGGTAACTTTGGTTTTGCCATTAGCATCTTTGTCTAGGCTGTAATCTACTTTTCGCCTAGATGTAGTGATAATGTGACTGCTAGATTGGATAATCGCATCGAGAAAAGCGTTGTGCCGTGGAGTTACTTTTGCCCAGTCGTTAAACCTACCGCCTAGTTGTTCGTGTATCTCCAAGCAACCGCCTTTTCCTTGCCACTCATGGCTGATACTATCGATGATAATCACTTCGATGTTTGCTCGCTCACAGACTTTTATAGCCTCGATATAGCGCTCAGGAGCAAAGGGTTCTTGCAAGGTCAGTACGTTAAAACTCCCCAAATGAGAGTATAAACTAGCGCTGTTGTTTTCTGTATCGATGATGGCAATTTTGTTCCAATCGCCTGTGATACCGTAGGCTAAAAGTAAGGCAGAGTAAGTCTTGCCATAGCCACTCGGACCACTTAATCCGATACGCAATTTTACTTGATGTCTTTCTGCTTTTTGTAATTTCATGACGTTAAAAATTAGGTTATACAAATAACCCCCAACCGAATGGCGGGGGCTCTCCCAATTTTTTAATAGTCAGGGGGGTGACCTCTTGATAATCTTGCGTTTTTGTTGAGAAAAAATTTTTTTTAGAAAAAAATATTATCAGTGGGTAATTTTCTGTAGGTAGCTTTTTTGTCAAAAGCCATTAATGGTAACCAGAGAAAAGGTAAGCATAAAAGGCCTACTGCACTTACGCTTTTATCGCCAAAGCATTTAACAAGTCGAATCGATGCAGAAATAATCCAGATAATATTGAAGAAAGGCATCAACAGTAGAAATATCCACCACCAAGGTTTACCAATAATTTCAAGAAATACAATTATGTTGTAAAAAGGGATAAACACTGCCAAGAAAGGTTTACCTGCTTTTTCAAAAATAACTCCCATGCTTACCAAGCTTAAAATAAATAATCCGATAATAAATAATGTTCCCATATATTTTACTTTTTTTGTTAGTATTTCGTCCGTATTAAAAAAAATATGTCACCAGCACTTCAATGCTAATTTCCTTTTATACAAGAATAAGGTTGCCTGTTTGATTATCTTAGGGGGTGTTACTACACGCTTTTTTAAAAAGGAAAATCATAAATATCGAGAAACTCTCGACATTCTTTGCTCAACGGTTTTAAAGTTTTTCCATGCTTCTTTAGCCATTTACTTCTTGTTAAATCTGTTTCGTCTATGCTTAAATTTTCATCTGTTAGAGTATTTCCTATCTCAAATACTTTACGGTTCCAAGAACATTTTTTAATCAAATGGTTATCGGCCCATAGATCTAGAAGCTCCTTTGCTTGTACTTCATTAATATTAAATCTAAATTTTGTTTCCCGAAGTAGTTCTTGTTCGGATAGTTCGCGATTTGTATCAAATATTTCGAAAATTTCTATTTCATATTTATACCCAATTTTTCTCATTGTTCTATTTTCCAGTTTACGTTCCTCGTCTACTTTCTTATTCCTTTCCATACTTTCTATAGCTTCCTGTACTTCTTTTGGGTCTTTAATAATTTGATGCAGCTTCTTATTTAACTCGTTATGTGTCATAATCGGTTTGCCTATAACTACCGATCGATTGTATCTGTCAGTCAGGTCTTTACATTTAGAATTATTAGCTATTAACTTATCTCTTTCTTCGTACGATTCTTCCTTGTAGTAATAATAAAGTAGTAGTAGATAACCACCGCCAACAATTAATGCAAGCCAACCAATTGATTCAATAAACTTCATATCTATAAGCTGTTAAGTTGTTCTTTCAAACGTTAGGGTTATTAAGTTTGAGGATGCACTGTATTTAGTACTTATAAATCAATACTTAATATAATTTTTGTGTTATTCGAGTTTTAAAATATTAACAAAAATAGGCAAATATGCTTATTTGGCAAAATTAAATTGTTAGCAATTTTACTCTTGATGGAAATAGATAAGTCAGAGGTTTTAAAAAATTTCGGTAAACGATTTAAGAAACAGCGAGTTGCAAAGGGTTACACTCAAGAAAAATTAGCGTTTGAATTGGGGATAGAAATTTCTCAAATTAGCAGAATTGAGAGAGGGGTAATCAATACTTCTGTTTTTCTCATTTATAGAGTTTCAGAGATATTAGATGTTCCTCCCTCAGAGTTTTTCTCAGAATAATTGAACTATTTCAAAACCTTACTTAGCCTAATCATTGTTTCACTTACCTTTTTATTAGACAGCTTGGCGTAACTTTCTTGGGTAATTTTGATACTCGAATGCCCTAATAGTTCAGAAACAACTTCCATCGGTACATTATTATAGAGGAGTACCGGGCTAGCAAAAGTTTTACGTGCCGTATGATGCGTAAGCCTTTTTTCTATGCCAGCTATGTGGGCAATTTCTTTGAGATAAGCATTAAACTTTTGGTTGGACAGTTTCGGAAAAATCAAAGTGCCATTGGTCTTATGCTTTTTGATAATCGCCTTTGCCTTAGGCAGGAGTGGTACAGAAACGTCTTTGCCTGTTTTCTCACGTGTAAGCGAAATCCATTGTTTACCGTCAAACCCTTTAATGATATGATGGAAGCACAAATTTGCCATTTCGTTGTAAGCCAACCCTGTGTAGCAACAAAAGATAAACAAGTCTTTGACGAATATCAATCTAGGTGCGCTTAGCTTTAGCTTTTCTAGTTTTTTCAGCTCTTCTGGTGTAAGAAAAACAATCTCTTTTTTCTGTGCTTTAAACTTGTAACCCATAAATGGGTTGTGCTCTAACTCTTTTTGTTCTACAGCATAGGTCAACATTTTCTTGAATCTTTGCAACAATTTATTTGTCGTTGCGTGAGCAAGCTTTCTCTCTGTTTTCAGATAAAACTCATATTCCTTGACAAATTGCGAGTCAACATTGAGTAATTTTGGGTCGTTACCTTTTAGCTTGGTCGTTACATATTCTTTGAGATTCAAATAAGCATTCTCATGTTTTTTCCAAGTAGCCATTTTGATGTCAATATCAATGAGTTTGTGCATTCTACTGAGGTAAGTCTCAAAATACTCTAACAAGTACCGACTGCATTTTTGTCCATTACCTTTGTAACTGCTGTAAATGTCGTTGATGTCAAATACGCCGTCTTCTAACGATAAGCTATTGTAGATTTGGATAAACCGTTGACTGATTTGATTGAGCTGAGTATTGATGCTCTTCAGTTCTGTAGATTTTGAGATTACTAATTGTGTAGCGCTATCCCAATCGTTCTCTGAAATGTAGTAGCCAGTGCTAAACTCTTTTCGTCTTCCTTTGTACGTTACTCGGCACGTAAGTGGAGATAAACCTCTGCTGTTTGCCTTTGATTTACCGATGTAAAACAAGATGCTTAATTTTTTCGCTCGCATAATTTAATGAGTTAAGTTAAACAATGCGTAACACCGATTAAACGTGTAACTCCTTAATAGTCAAGGGTGACACCTGTTTTTTTTCGTTTTTCTAGGGGGTGACACCTATTTCTAAAAAGGGGTGACACCGAAAAAGACACCTCAAAAGCCGTTTTTTGTTTAAAATAGATGTTTTGTACAAAAGTCAGCCATTGGTTGATGTGGTAAAAGTGGTTGGTTTTTAACGATTTAGCTAAAAACAAAAAATCCTAACCATTGCTGATTAGGATTTTTGCTCCCCCTCTTGGGCTCGAACCAAGGACCCTCTGATTAACAGTCAGATGCTCTAACCAACTGAGCTAAGGAGGAAGGTGTTGTTTAAATCGGTTGCAAACTTAAGTTGTTTTTTTAAAATCCGCAAACAATTTTTTATTTTTTTTGCCTGTTTAAAGAACGTGTTTTTTCGTTATTGCGAGTGCAAATGTAGCACAATTTTTTATTCAAACAAACTTTTTTTCGATTTATTTAAAAATCGCTTTGTAAATATCATTTCCGTTGGCAAACAACAGCAAGGCTATCAGTATAAAAAAGCCAACCGTTTGGGCGTATTCCAAAAATTTATCGCTCGGTTTTTTGCCCGTAATGATTTCGTATAACAAAAACATCACGTGTCCGCCATCGAGTGCAGGTATCGGCAAAAGATTCATTACCCCAAGCATAATCGATAATAGAGCAGTAATTTCCCAAAAACGCTCCCAGCTCCAGAAATCAGGAAAAACGTCGTAAATAGCCTTAAAACCACCAACGCTTTTGTATGCTCCAGTGTCCGGATTCACAATTTTTTTGAGTTGTTGACCATAGTCTACCAATCGGTCGATGCCTTTGTTTATACCCACCGGGATAGATTCGACTAATGAGTAATTTTCGTGCGAAATTTCATATAGCCCTAATCGTTCGGCATCTTTTTCTTTCAGACCACGAGGATAAGCAATACCTATTTCGCCCTTGTCGTTAACTGTAAGGTCTATCTCTTGCGTTTTTTCATCTCGGGTAATCACGGCTTTGACTGTCTGCCCTTTGTGTTGCTCAATCATTGGTTTGAACTGGTCTGCGTAGGTTACTTCAACGCCGTTAAAAGTATTGATAAAATCACCCGGTTGTAAATTGTCTTTGTTAGGAGAATCTTCCGAAATCTGAGATACAATCAACGGAATACGTGGAGTAACCGGAAAAACTCCCTCTTGCTGACGTTCTTCTGAGAGCTGGTCCAACACATCTACAGGCAAGGTTACCTCTACGTTTTCGCCATTGCGATCTACTGTAAGCTGATGAGCCATCATTATTTTGTATGATAACTCGTTGGCGCGTTCGACAGGCTGTCCGTCGGCCATCAAAATTTTGTCTCCTGTTTGTAAACCAGCGTCTTGCAATACTTCAGACTGTACCCAAACGCCGTCTTTGAGGCTTTCGTTGGCAATATATTTGTCGCCATAATAGCTGGTCATCCCTATATAAATCAAAAATGCCAAGATAAAGTTTACCGTTACACCGCCTAGCATGATGATTAATCTTTGCCAAGCCGGTTTTGAACGAAACTCCCACGGTTGTGGTTCTTGCTGCATTTGCTCGGTATCCATGCTTTCGTCAATCATGCCTGCGATTTTTACATAGCCGCCAAGTGGCAACCATCCGATGCCATAAACGGTTTCGCCAATTTTTTTCTTGAACAAAGAAAATTTGACATCAAAAAACAGGTAAAATTTCTCTACACGAGTTTTGAATAATTTGGCCGGAATAAAATGTCCTAGCTCATGCAAGACGATAAGCAAAGACAAACTGAGCAAAAACTGACTTATTTTGATTACAATTTCCATAATTTTTCTTCTTAAAAACCCGACAAAAATACGGTTTTAATTAGAAGTTTACCGCTTTTGCGCTAATTTATCATTTTTTTAAGCACAAAAAAATCGCTTTGCGAGTAACAAAGCGATTTTGATTATTTTAATTTTTAACGACTATTGGTGGTTAACGTCGTTGCGGTGCTGCATGATTTCGAGTTTTTCGTCCACAAAATAGGCGCTTCCAAAACCGTTTACATAACTACCTTTGGTAGGCGCAAGCTCGATAAGGATAAAATCTTTCATCTCGGCAATAATGTCTACCACTTTGCCATGACGTTCTTTGAGCATGGCTACTACGGTATTCCACAGCTCGTCTTCTCTTTTGATTTCTGATGTGTTGGTCTCCAATGTCAGACGCTCACGGGCATAAACTTGTTTTGTTGCCGATTCGTCTTCGATAAACATGGCTGATGCAAAACCGTTCAACAAATTTTTGGTGTGTTTTGCCATAAACGATACCAAGATGTAAAAATTGTCGCCGTGTTGCACAAATGGTGCGTAACTAGCGGTAGGTACGCCTTGCTCGTTGGTAGTTGACAATATGATTGATTGCGAAGCTGCTACCAATTCTTTTACTTTTGGCGCCACTGGTTTGGCTTTTCGTTGTGCAGATGTGTTGGTATGTGAGTCCATAATAGAAATATTTTGATTGGCTACAAATGTACGTATTTAGATTAAATAAAAATACTTTTGGTTTGATTAATGTCAATGCGATTATAAAAATATTTAAAAAAATATGTGGTCAACAAAAATTATTGCAGTACATTTGCACCGAAATCAGAAAAACTGATTCTACATAACAATCATTTAAACAATATTTGCATGTATTTATCTAAAGAGAAAAAAGAAGAGATCTTCGCACAATACGGCGGAGAAGCAAAAAACACTGGTTCTGCAGAAGGACAAATTGCATTGTTCACTTACCGTATCAACCACTTGACTGAGCACTTGAAAAAAAATCGTAAAGATTATAACACAGAGCGTTCGCTAGTGTTATTGGTAGGTAAAAGACGTAGTTTGTTAGATTATCTTAAAAAGAAAGACATCAACAGATACCGTGAGATTATCAAACAATTGAACATCAGAAAATAATCATATAAAGAGGTGCTTTTGCGCCTCTTTTTGTTTTTTTGACACTTAAAAAAGCTGTTTTTCATTGGGCCACAACTACACACAACAACACAACTACCCATTATTAATTAAAACATTTTTTAAGGTATGATTCCTAATGTATTTCAAGAAACCATCGATTTAGGCGATGGTAGAACGATCGAAATTGAGACCGGAAAATTAGCCAAACAGGCAGACGGCTCGGTAGTGATCAGAACAGGAAACTGTGTGTTGTTGGCAACAGCAGTATCAGCAAGAACAGCCAACCCAGGCGTAGACTTTTTACCGTTGACGGTAGATTTTAGAGAAAAATTTTCATCAGCCGGACGATTCCCTGGCGGATTTTTCAAAAGAGAAGCGCGACCAAGCGATCAAGAAATTTTGACCATGCGTTTGGTTGACCGTGTGTTGCGCCCGTTATTTCCGAGCGATTACCACGCCGAAACCCAAATCATGATTCAGCTTTTGTCTTATGACGAAAATGTGATGCCAGATTCTATGGCAGGTCTTGCGGCTTCAGCAGCATTGGCAGTGTCAGATATTCCGTTTTACAACTACATCTCAGAGGTACGCGTAGCGAGAGTAAACGGCGAGTTTGTCATCAATCCAAGCAAAGCACAGTTGGCAGAAGCAGACATCGATATGATGATTGGTGCCTCAAAAGACTCTGTGGCTATGGTAGAAGGCGAGATGGATGAGATTTCTGAAAAAGAAATGGTCGAGGCTATCAAATTTGCCCACGAAGCCATCAAAACTCAAGTTGAAGCTCAGGAGAGATTGCGCGCAAAACTCAACCTTACTTACCGCGAATACGACCAAGAAAAGTCTGACGAAACTATCAAAAACAAAATTTTTGATTTTGCGTATGACAAAACTTTTGCAATCGCAGCAGAAGCAAGTGCAAAACACGAAAGAAGCGAAAAATTTGCCGCATTAGGCGAAGAAGTAAAAGCACTTTTTACGGAAGAAGAACTAGAAGAAAACGGCGACTTGGTAAGCAAGTATTTCCACGATGTGCAAAAAGAAGCTGTGCGTAACCTTATTTTAGACAAAGGGACACGCTTGGATGGACGTACCACTACCGAGATCAGACCTATTTGGTGTGAGGTAGATTATTTGCCATCTACACACGGCTCGTCAGTATTTACACGTGGCGAAACGCAAGCGTTGGCATCGGTAACCTTGGGAACATCAAGAGATGTAAACATCATCGATTTGCCAAGTGAGCAAGGTGAAGAAAAATTTTATTTACACTATAATTTTCCTCCATTTTCTACAGGCGAGGCAAGACCATTGAGAGGAGTTTCTCGTCGCGAAATCGGACACGGAAACTTGGCACAACGTGCATTAAAAGGCATGATTCCTGCCGATTGTCCTTATACTATCCGATTGATGTCTGATGTGTTAGAATCTAACGGATCATCGTCAATGGCAACCGTTTGTGCGGGAACTATGGCGTTGATGGATGCAGGTATCCAAATCAAAAAACCAGTGTCGGGTATAGCCATGGGATTGATTTCTGATGCCAAAACAGATAGATGGGCTGTGCTTTCAGATATTTTGGGTGACGAAGATCACTTGGGTGATATGGACTTTAAAGTAACAGGTACTGCCGATGGTATTACTGCTTGCCAAATGGACATAAAAATTGAAGGATTGGCTTACGATATTTTGGAGCAAGCACTAGAGCAAGCACGCGAAGGCAGATTGCATATTTTGGGCAAATT
This sequence comes from Flavobacterium sp., assembly GCA_041583035.1. GTDB lineage: Bacteria > Bacteroidota > Bacteroidia > Flavobacteriales > Flavobacteriaceae > Flavobacterium. Next base: position 859 of record JBFHGP010000072.1, on the reverse strand, counting down.
GACAGATACCATTGCTACACCAAATGCAGAGGTAAAAGCACATGCACCAAAAATGGTAAAAGTGACAATCTCTAAAGACTTTATCGGAGCGATTATCGGGCCAGGTGGTAAAAACATCCAAGCGCTACAAGAAATGACCGAAACAACTATCGTGATCAACGAAGAAGACGATATGGGTATTGTAGAGATTTTGGGTACTTCGCAAGAAGGCATCGACAAGGCTATCCAGAGCATCAAAAACAGTACTTTCGAGCCTGTAGTGGGTGAGACTTACAAAGTAACGGTGACAAAAATGCTAGATTTTGGTGCAGTTATAGAGTTTGTACCAGGCAAAGACTCACTATTACACATCTCTGAATTTGATTGGAAACGCATCGAAAAACCAACCGATGTACTCAATCTTGGCGATGTTATCGAGGTAAAATATATAGGTATCGACCCTAAAACCAAAAAACCAAAAGTATCTCGCAAAGCGTTAATGCCTAGGCCACCAAAGCCAGAGCATAAAGACAAACCGAGAGAGAACAACGATAAATAATCTCCTGAAAAGCCGCTTCGACAGAAGCGGCTTTTTTATGCGATGTTTTTGGATATTAAAAATTTTTCATTATATTTAGCAAATAGTAGTAAAATATTGTTTTTTTTATGAAACTTTTCTATGCAATCATATTTCTTTTTTCATTCTTCCATGCAAAAGCCCAAGAAGGAAGCTTTCCCTACTATTTAGAGTATTGGCAACCTATGGGTATGGAAATTGCAAAAGCTTTTCCGTTGGATGATGAAGAGTATTTACTGATTGGGTATGTAGAAAATTATAGCCCGGAGAACTATCCGGGCTTGTTTACCTCTACTGCCACAC
>JBFHGP010000071.1:0-10773 GCA_041583035.1 Flavobacterium sp. | reverse complement strand
GTCACAAAAAAAATTTCGTCACAACAAACTCGCAAGACTCGATAGCTCAGCTGGTAGAGCACAACACTTTTAATGTTGGGGTCCTGGGTTCGAGCCCCAGTCGGGTCACAAAAAGACAAATCTATAAAGGTTTGTCTTTTTTTTTATGAATAATCGTTAGCCCGAAACGATAAAAGCTACGATATACGAAATAACCGATACAAGAAATAAAATAGACACCACTACGCTATTTATCAAATAAGCGAATGCTTGCACCAAAATATTTGGATGGTTTTTTAAACGATTTAGCCACACCATCACTTTGGCAGGTTCTTCTTTTTGCTGAATGCGTTTTGTATATTCTTTTTTAACTTCTTCTACCCTACTTCTTTCTGTTTGGAGAGGGGCTTGGCAGTACTCGCAAAACTCTGCATTTTCGGTAAAATTACCGCATTTCATACATTTTATATGCGCCATAACATTCTATTAGTTTAAAAATAAAACTCCCTACAAGATAAGCCAAAATATCGAAATAATCGGCCGTATAACGAGGTAAATACTTCGGAAAAACATATTCGAACAACACTGAAAAATAAATCCACACGAGTAACAAATGCGTATTGGTCAACACAAATGATTGACCAAAGCGCCATTTGAGCATTATAGTAATCGTTTTGAGCATCAAAGGCATAATCAATACATCATTGAGATAATTACGCACCAAATGAGGCCATAAAAGTCCGCACTTTTGCCCAACATACACCAAGATGGCTATCCCTAAAAAAACATAATATATCGGCTGTATTTTCGGTTTCATTCCTATAAAAAAAGAGGCTATCTTATCGAAAGCCTCTTGGATATTGTTTTGGTATAACAACTAGTTGTTTAACATTACTGGCATCACCAACATCAAGATGTTTTCGCCTTCTTCTAAACCTTCGAGCGGTGTTAAAATACCTGCACGATTAGGCAAAGACATTTCGAGTAATACTGTATCTGATTCTAGGTTACTCAACATTTCTATCAAGAATTTTGAATTGAAACCAATTTGCATATCATCTCCTTGGTAATTACAAGTCAAACGTTCTTCGGCTTTGTTTGAATAATCTACATCTTCGGCTGAAATATTCAACTCCGAACCTGTAATCTTCAATCTGATTTGGTGTGTTGTTTTGCTAGCAAATACTGCCACACGACGAACAGAACTCAATAATTGTGTACGAGAAATTTCTAATTTGTTTGGATTTTCTTTCGGAATTACCGCGTCGTAATTTGGATATTTCCCATCAATTAATCGACAAGTGAGTGTATAATGATCAAACGAGAATCTTGCGTTAGACTCATTGAACTCAACACGAACGTCAGTATCTGTAGAAGCCAAAATATTTTTGAGGATATTTAGCGGCTTTTTAGGCATGATAAAGTTGGTCTCGGTATCAGAAGTGATTTCTGTTTGAGAATATTTAACCAATTTATGCGCGTCTGTTGCGACAAAAATCACGCCGTTTGGAGAAAACTGGAAGTAAACCCCAGACATCACTGGTCTCAAATCATCGTTACCTGCGGCAAAAATTGTTTTGCTTACGGCCGTTGCCAAGACATTTGATGGCAATATTGTAGTTGAAGGCTCTTCGAGCACCTCAGCATTCGGAAACTCTTCGCCTGGCAAATAAGCCAAAACATATTTACCCATCTCTGAGCTAATCTCGATGGTGTTTTCGTCTGTCAACACAAACGTTAATGGCTGGTCTGGGAAGGTTTTTAACGTATCTAATAACAATCTTGCAGATATGGCCACACTTGCTTGGCTAGCCGATTGCACATCGTCTAAAGTTGCCGTAACAGTGGTTTCTAAATCTGAAGCTGAAATTTTCAACTGGTTTTCATCTACCTCAAACAAAAAATTGTCTAAAATGTGTAGAGTGTGATTGGTGTTGATTACGCTTCCTAACACCTGTAATTGTTTTAGTAAATACGAACTCGAAATAATAAATTTCATCTTGCTTATAATTTATCCGATTTTTCGGTTATTTAGTACAAATATATTTTTTTAAATCCAAATATGAAAGCAGTTTGCACGGATATTTATTTTTGATACTTTTTTCTTCGCATCACGATAAATATTCCGGCAAAAATCAACAGCACAACAAGCGGTAATCCTACGACCAATAGTTGTATTTTGCTGTAGTTTTGATATACTTTTTCTTTGTCTAACAATGGTAATTTTACGGTTTTGTTTCGCAAACTCATCAGGCCAGAATCATCCAAAAGATAATTGACCGCATTGAGCATAAATTCTTTGTTACCGTACAAAGTATTGGTCCATTTATCAAAACCCAACTCCATAGGCATTTTTTTGTTATCCAACTGATTTTTAGCCACATCGCCGTCAGCTACCACAATCATTTTGGTCGGTTTACTTTTTTTGATAAATCCGGGTTGTTCGAAAGGTAAAATGCGATTGTTGTAGGTCGATGTAAACTCACCTTCTAACAATACCGCTAGCGGCATATTGCCTTTGCCTTCGTAAAAAGAGGCATCTATATCTTCGTTGAGCTCATGAAAACTCACGTGTCCTGGAGTACCAACGGCAGTTGAGTAGGGCGAGCTTTGCAACAAAACTGTTTTTTTTATATCATTTTGTAAGGTGTCGATGCTATTGGCAAAATCGAACTTGATACCTTCAAGGTTTTTCACTATCGGATGAGTGCTCGTTGGCGCAACAAAAGGTGTGTATTTCCAAATAAAGTTATCATATACCGTCTCAGAGCCTTCACGACCAACTGCCAAGCGTATCGGAGCACCAACTTCGTCTTTTACCAACACCGGATTGATACGCAGACCATACTTAAAAAACATCTCATTGAGGCCTGTTTGTTTAGGGTAAGTCATTAACTCATCGGCTTGCATCAAGCTATCCATCTCGGCATGTACTTGGTCTAGCAACCAAATCATTTTTCCGCCATTCATGACATATTGGTCGAGTACCTGCACCTCAGCTTCTGAAAAAGTTTTGTTGGGTTTGAGCACCATCGCCAGGTCATATTCTTGGAGTTGCTGCATAGATTTTACTGGCTGCGTTTGGATACTATCTAGCGTAAATGGCGCGATGTAATAGCTCTCACGCAAACTCACCAACAAATCGGCAAAGTAGATATCACTTGGTGCATCAATGCCTTTGATAATGGCAATTTTTTTAGATTTTTCTACCAACACTTTTTGCATTCCCTCTGCCAAGGCATATTCGAGATACTGTACAGACGAGTTGATATTGTCTTCGAGCGCGACGCCCATTTGGTTGCGCATCAAAGGAACAATAGAATATTTTTCGCCGTAGGTAATCACTGCCCACGGAAAAATAGTTTCTTGGCTTTGCTTGCCTTTGTCATTCACAGTCACCGACATCGGTTTCATCCCACTGGCTTGCATCTCGGCCATAAATTTTTCGCTGTTGGCGACGCTGTGCGGATTGGTATACGAAAAATAAATTTCGGGATTAATCGCTGCAAATTCTTCTAAAATTTGTGTTGTCTCGGTTTGGAGCTTTCGGATTTCACTCGGAAACTCACCTGCCAGAAAAACTTCGACCGACATGGGTTCTTCCACTTGTTCAATCAGCTCGTGAGTGGTTGCAGACAAGGTGTATCTCTGATCTTGTGTAAAATCGAAACGTTTGAATACACTACTCGACAAAAAGTTGAGCGTTATCAGCCCAACGATTATTCCTATAAGTATGATCCAGTTTTTTTTATTCTTCATCATTTTCTTAAAGATTTGATTTGAAAATGAGTTATGGCGATAAACACGGCAGATAATGAGGCAAAATAGATAATATCTCGACTGTCAATTACCCCACGGCTAATGCTTTTGTAATGATAATTCATCCCTATTTTTTCTATCGCGATAGTGCTGATATTAGTAAAATCGGCTAATTTTTCGAAACCAATAAAAAACAAAAAGCAAGTAGCTGCAGCAACCAAAAACGCTACAATTTGATTTTCGGTCAATGTACTGGCAAACACACCAATAGCAGTGTATGCCAACAACAAAAACAACAAACCTATGTATGAACCAAATGTACTACCTAGGTCGATATTATTCTCCGGAAAGCCATAAGGTTGCAATACCAAAATGTAAACCAAAGTGGGCAAAATAGCCAAAATTATCAATATAGCTGCGCCAAAAAATTTACCCAAAACTATCTCGAGTGCACTCACAGGCTTGGTCAATAACAGCTCGATAGTGCCTTGTTTTTTTTCTTCGGCAAAACTACGCATGGTGACAGCCGGTACCAATAGCAATAGTACCCACGGCGCAAATTTAAAAAACGGACTGAGGTCGTTGTATCTGCTTTGCAAAATATTGTATTCTCCGTCAAAAACCCAGAGAAACAATCCGCAGAGTAGCAAAAATACGCCAATCACTAGATAGCCCATCAATGAGCCAAAAAAAGATTTTATTTCTTTGATTAATATTGCTTTCATTTGTATTTGTTTTAAGGCAAACTCACCAATTTATCTACGCTCCAAGCTTCGGGTTTGTCGTTAAAAAGTGACTTGGTATAACGCCAAACTTCTCGAAACAAATCGGACTGTCGATAGTTTTCTAACGCTTGCTCTTCGTCCCATATAGAGTAGGTAAAAAACACATTAGTTTGGTTTTTGTCTTGGTATAATTCTAAAAAATTATTGCCTTCAAAATTCCTAATTTTTTCTTTAACTTCATGAAAATTAGCCAAAAAATCTTCTACTTTATCTTCATGAAAACTCATTTTTACTATTCTTACAAACATAATTATTCTTTAAATGTGATAACAAACGAATCTCTATACCCCATACCTATGAGGCTGTTGACAGAGCCTCCTTTGTTGGGGATACCTTTATAGATAGACATTTGCAAATTATTGTTTTGGTTAAAAATCAAAAACAACTGCCCTTCGTAGTCTTTCAGCGAGCGGTCGGTCAGATTAAAATCATCGTAAAATTTGTTGATTCTCGAGAGTTTATATTTACTCACAGTCAGTTCAAAAGCGCGTCCCTGCCCTACATCTTCAAACATTTTTTTGGATACATTGGTAATAGCATTCCCGTAGTGGTCTTCATACACTATATGACCTTTGATAACGTTACCCTCAGTGGTGATATGTGGCGTCAACTCTGTAGTTTGTACCATCTGGCTTCGGTCTATCTCTTGCCCCATCTTACCCAAATCGCCATTAAAAATTGCTGCAATCACATCTGCCAAAAAAGCAAATAATTCTTGCGAAGCATCTGGCTCGATGGCCAATAATTGACCTGGACTATCATTGGCCAAAATCAAACTTAATGCGCCATTGTCTGGTGCTATAAAAAATTGTTGTTTATACCTCATTACCAAAAAATTTTGACGAGTAGTTAACGATGCATCTACTGCAAAAACATGAATAGTACCATCCGGAAAATAAGTACTTGCATTTTTGAGCACATAACTCCCCATACCGATATCATACATATCTATTTGATGCGAAATATCTACGATATTTACCGACGGAAAACGACTGTTCAAAACCCCTTTTGCGGCAGCCACATAATAATCGCGTAAACCATAATCGGTTGTTAAGGTAATAATTGCCATAGAAGACTAAAATATAAATAATTTTTATTAGCTTTGAACATACAAAACTAATTATTTTAATTAAAACATTAGGCCTTTGAACGAAAGAATAATCGAGTTGGAACAGATAACACCAAAAGATTTTTGGGGTCCGCATGACATACACCTTGACGTATTAAAAAAACTTTATCCGAAGCTCAAAATTGTCGCTCGCGGAAATTTAGTTAAAATTTTTGGAGACAGCGAAATCATGAATTCTTTCGAAGAACGATTTGATCGCTTGGTGAAGTATTTTCAGAAATACAACACCCTCAACGAAAACATCATCGAACGACTTGTTTTGGATGATGCGCCACAAAAAGAAGGCAAACATCACGATGCCGCATTGGTACATGGCGTGGGTGGAAAATTAATCAAAGCCAAAACACCCAATCAGCAAAAACTAGTTGACTATGTACAGTCAAACGACATGGTTTTTGCCGTTGGCCCAGCCGGAACTGGAAAAACTTACACCAGCGTTGCCTTGGCAGTTAAAGCCTTGAAAGAAAAACAAGTAAAACGAATTATTCTCACAAGACCTGCGGTCGAAGCTGGCGAAAATCTAGGTTTTTTACCTGGAGATATGAAAGAAAAACTCGACCCATACATGCAGCCCTTGTACGATGCATTACGAGATATGATTCCGGCTAGCACGCTCGAAGATTATATCGCCAAAGGTATCATACAAATTGCTCCATTGGCTTTTATGCGTGGCCGTACACTCGACAATGCTTTTGTGATTTTGGACGAGGCGCAAAATACCACCCATGCACAGATGAAAATGTTTTTGACAAGGATGGGGCGCAATGCAAAATTTATCATCACAGGCGACCCCGGACAGGTAGATTTACCTAGAAAAATATCGTCTGGACTTAAAGAAGCTTTGAATATTTTGGCGAATGTAGAAGGCATTGGTATTTTATTCTTGGATGACAAAGACATCGTTCGTCACCGATTGGTGAAGAAAATTGTAGATGCCTATAAAATTGTAGAAAACGCCAACGAATTTGCTAGTCAGATTGTTCCGAAAAGCTAATTACTCTACCTGATTAAGCCGTCCGAGTACGGCTTTTTCTTTGCCTGACAGTACCAAAGTGTTTTGTTGTTGCCAATACGGTGTTGTATAGTTTTTGCCTAGTCGCTCTAATGTGGGCTCATGATACACTTCGCTTGCTTTTACTTTGGGTGCGTTCATTTTTGTGTCTACCACCACCAACTCATAGTTGCCGCCAGCGTAAAACCTTGCACTATTTTGCTCGATTGTGCCGTGTACTCTACCCATTTTGTAAGCCAAATAATACCTACCTTCTGCTTGGTTAAAAATTGTTTTTCTTACCAAATTGTTGGGTTTAAAATAAAACAACAATCGGTTTTGTAAACTTAAATTTTTAGCAAAATCGGGATGTACTTTTATGTCGATATCCAAAACCAATTGTTCTTCATCATCATAAGTCATCGTTCCGTGCCAAGCAACTTTTTGAGCATCTTGTACAGGTTCGAACAGCAAGGTTGTCAACACTTTGCCGTTTGCATCTTTTTTCTGCGTAAGATTGAGACTGTATTCTTTTTCTTTGATAATATCTCGCAAGGTTGTAAATCGGAAAGCGTTGGTGACCAACTCTTGCATATCTAGCAAATATAATTTGAGCACAGAATCTTCGTAAGCCTTGAACTCATCTGACTTAAATTTTGCAAATCTGCTTTGATGCACGACAATATCACTCTCTCTCTTATCTTTATAATAAAAATCTAACATTCCGTCTCCAAAAGTATTGATTTCGTTATTGATAGTAAGCATTTCTCGATAATACGTACTGAGCATCACATCTTGCGAAAATTGTTTTTGAGAATTATCCAACACCTCTTCAATAATATCTTTTATCGGACGATTGGGAATAAACAGCTCATCGAGTTCGTAAACCGTTGCATCCATATAAACAACCATGTTTTTTTGCTCATTGTTTTTTAATGCAATACTTTTATTTTCGTAATTGAGGTGCGAAAAAATCAATTTTTTGGTAGTTGGTTTTACCCAAATCTGAAATTTACCATCAACATTAGTCACCGTACTACTATTGCTACCTTGGGCGGCAACGCTCACATAAGGCAAAGGAGTATCGGTTTCAAAATCGATTACTTTGCCTGTGTACAACACGTTTTGCGCCATTAATATTGGCGCCAAGCTACAAAAAATCAGCAAAAAAATATTTTTCATAATCTAGAGTTTACATATAGTTAGTCCATATAAATCATTATTAGTTACAAAAAAAGAGCCAAAAAAGGCTCTTTTGATATAATTGTGCTAAAAAAATTAAGCAAACAATGGTTTTTGACTCATCATTTCGCTCACTTCATCAGCAATTTGTTCTAATACTTCTTCATTGTCAGCGTGGGTAATTGCCTTGTCAATGAATGCCACGATAGTTTCCATATCGTTTTCTTTCAATCCTCTGGTAGTAATAGCCGCCGTACCTACTCTGATACCCGAGGTTACAAACGGAGATTTATCATCAAAAGGCACCATATTTTTATTGACAGTAATTTCGGCTTTGCCCAATACTTTTTCGGCATCTTTACCAGTAATATTTTTGTTTCTCAAATCGATGAGCATCATGTGGTTGTCTGTACCGTTAGAGATAATATGGTAACCTCTTTTCACAAAAGCCTCGGCCATGGCCTGAGCGTTTTTCTTTACTTGCAAAATATAATGGAAAAACTCATCAGACAAAGCTTCGCCAAAAGCTACGGCTTTGGCAGCAATAATGTGCATCAAAGGGCCACCTTGATTACCCGGAAAAACAGCGCTGTCAAAAAGTGCCGACATTTTTTTTATTTCACCTTTTGGCGTTTTCAACCCTAACGGATTTTCAAAATCTTTACCCATCATGATGATACCACCTCTCGGGCCGCGTAAAGTTTTGTGTGTGGTAGAAGTAACCACGTGACAATGCGGTAGCGGATCGTTCAAAATCCCTTTGGCAATCAAACCAGCTGGGTGAGAAATATCAGCCATCAAAATTGCGCCAACACTATCGGCAATGGCTCTAAATTTTTCAAAATCGATATCTCTAGAATAAGCTGATGCTCCGGCAATTATCAGTTTTGGCTGCTCTTTTTTGGCTACCTCAGCAATCAAATCATAATCGAGCGTACCTGTTTCTTTATCCACACCGTAAAATACAGGGTTATATAATTTTCCTGAAAAATTCACAGGCGAACCGTGAGTCAAATGACCTCCGTGCGACAAATCGAAACCTAAAATTTTATCACCTGGTTGGAGTACTGCGGCATAAACTGCGGTATTGGCCTGCGAGCCCGAATGTGGTTGCACATTTACATACTCGGCACCAAACAAAGCTTTAGCTCTATCAATAGCCAATTGCTCTACAATATCTACTACTTCGCATCCGCCGTAATACCTCTTGTTTGGGTAACCCTCGGCATATTTGTTGGTCAAAACAGATCCGGCGGCCTGCATTACCTGATCGCTTACAAAGTTCTCAGAAGCAATAAGTTCCAATCCGTTAATCTGACGTTCTTTTTCGTCTGTAATCAAGTCAAAAATCTCTTGGTCGTGTTGCATGGTTTAATATTACGTTAAAATGAATCCAAATTTACAAAATAGATTTGTTAAAATAAGTCTTTAATGATATATTTGACTAAAATAAATGTAGAACCATTTTAAAACAATAATTATATGATCATTCATGCTAACAATCCAGAACTTAAATCTTGGATAGAAGTAGAAGCGAACAGCGATTTTCCGATTCAGAACATACCCTTTGGCGTTTTTTTGACCAAAGACGATGTAATAACCATAGGTACGCGTATTGGCAACCAAGCGATAGACCTTAGCGCATTGCAGCAACTTGGTTATTTTAAAGGAATCGATTTGCACGACGATGTTTTTTTACAAGACTCGCTCAACGATTTTATCACATTGGGTAAAAAAACGTGGAGACTGGTGCGTAACCGCATTTCAGAAATATTTAAAGACGACAATCCAGAATTGCGCGACAACGAAGCTCAAAAAGAAGTAGTGCTTTTCCCGATTGAGGAGGTAGAGATGCAATTGCCTGTTATTATCGGCGATTATACCGATTTTTATTCGAGTAAAGAACACGCCACCAATGTAGGTAAACTTTTCCGTGACCCAGAAAATGCTTTGTTGCCCAACTGGCTTCACATACCCGTTGGCTACCACGGCAGAAGCTCATCAATTGTGCCGTCGGGTGTAGCGGTAAAACGACCTACTGGACAAACTTTGCCAAAAGGCGAAAAACAACCTGTATTTGGCCCGTCAAAAAGAGTAGATTTTGAGTTAGAAACTGCCTTTATCACCACCGACGGAAACAAATTGGGCGAGAGAATTGCGGTAGAAGAAACCGAAGAACATATTTTTGGAATGGTATTGCTCAACGATTGGAGTGCAAGAGACATCCAAGCTTGGGAGTATGTACCACTCGGGCCGTTTTTGGCGAAAAACTTTGCTTCGTCAATCTCTTGTTGGGTAGTTACACTAGATGCTTTAGAGCCATTTAGATGCGAAAGCCCTAAACAAGAAAACCCTCAACCATTACCTTATTTACAGCAGACCGGCAATCACGCTTTTGACATCAATCTAGAAGTTGCGATAATGCCTGAAAACGAAGCTGAAAGTACTATTTGTGTCTCTAACTTCAAATATATGTATTGGACGATGAGCCAACAATTGGCACACCATTCAGTAAACGGATGTAAAATTAATGCTGGTGATTTGATGGGCTCTGGCACCATCTCTGGCCACACCGAAGACAGCTTTGGGTCGTTACTAGAGCTTACTTGGGCAGGACAAAAACCATTGACGCTAAACAATGACATCAAACGTACATTTTTAGAAGACAACGACACCGTAATTATGCGTGGATATTGTAAAAACGACAAAGTGCGTATCGGTTTTGGAGAAGTTTCATCAAAATTGTTAGCCGCTGAGCCGTTTGTGAAATAATCTATCTTGATTTTTTAAACAGCAGTCCGAAAAGTTTTGTTGACAATTCTTTTCGGACTTTTTTATTTTTATACCCAAAAAAATCACATATCACATTAATTTTGGTTATTTTTTTGTTAAGTTAAAAAAATTTTATTACATTGTACAGTTAAACATCTCAATTCATGAAAAATTTC
>JBFHGP010000070.1:0-11235 GCA_041583035.1 Flavobacterium sp. | reverse complement strand
TCCAATAAAACTCAAGAAATCTCTTACTTAGCTTCTTGTTTTGCTGTCAATTCAATATGTCTATGTACTTATTACTCTTAATCTAATAGTAACTCATTCGTTACTCTCGCTTAATCTGTTGTGCTTCTCTCAGGAAGCGGATGCAAAAGTATAACACTTTTTATTACTAGCCAAATGTTTTTTGATTTTTTTTTCAAATCTTTTTTCATTCAACTCATCAAACTGTTTCTGTAATCCCGCAACCAACATATCTCGCTGATTGAGGGTGCAAATATAAAACACTTTTTATACAACTTCCAAATATTATTTGAAGGTTTTTTACGCAATTCCTAAACCAACACCCCTAAACAACTCATGAATAGTGTGTTGTGTGCAAAATATTTTTTAAAGAAAATTATTGAAAACAACAAGAGGCATGAATACTCACACCTCTTGACTATAATTATTTATTCTTACTGCACCTCACGAACCAACTGTACGTACCCAGTTTTGATTCCGGTTGGTGTTACAAAATGGTAATAATAAGTTCCGTCTGGCAACATATTACCATTATTAGACTGGCCTTCCCATTGGTTGGTGTATCCTACTCCGTGAGAATATACTTGTACTCCGTCTCTGTTATAAATCGTCAATTCTAACAAATGGTAGTCTGTAAGGTCGAATCCGTCATTAAGGCCATCACCATTTGGCGACACTCCTCTTTGCGGTGTACATTCTGTCACTACAACACTAAATTGATGAGTAAACACACATCCTATTTCATTTTCTACATTTACATACAACACATGTGTGCCTTCTCCTAATATAGTACCTGGAGTCACACGGTCTCCTTCACCAAACGCTTGTGTGCTGTAGTACTGACCTGTCGGTAATTCTGGCACAGGGTATCCGTCACAAATTAGCACATCCTCCATCAAAAATGGATCAAATGTATCTGTAGACACTATATCAAAACTTGTGAATGAGTAACATCCTGTAGCTTCGTTAAGGATCGCCATATAGATAGTAGTTGGTAATTCATCTACTAGATAGTCTACTACTTGGTTGCTCGGAATTGCATTTTGCAAATCATAAGCGTCTTCTTGGTCTAGATAATATCCTCCAAAAACAATTGACTCTGAGGTTTGATCTCTAAAGAATTGCTCTACTTGTGTAAGATCTGTTGTACTGTAATAATCTGGATATACACAAATCGGGATATCATCATGAGGCACAAAGTCCAACAAAGGCTTGCGCACGACATCAAATGAAAACACTTGTACACATTCAGTTAACGTATTATACACCCTAACATATATGGTTACCGGAACCTCGTTTGGCACATAGGCTTGAGGATTCACGATTGGGTCTATATAATTTTCTGCATTATTCTCTGTAAGGTGGTAGCTATATTCGAAAGTAGCACCTTCCATTTTTTGTTTTTCAAAAATATGCTCGTGAATTGTAATGTCTACCTCTGGCATTCTACCTGGCACTACACACACTGGTATATCAGCCAAATCTTCGTCTAACTCGATAATTGGATAAATCTCGATAAGCACTTCGTCGCTGATACCACAGGTGGTATTGCCTTGATAATACGCTTCTACTCTATATGTTCCTGTTTCTGTCACAATTAAAGTAGGGCCTGTTTCTCCCACAATCAACACATCATCTTTATACCATTCAAAAGTATAATCTGCAGGGTCTAACTGAGTGTCTATTAAAACTTCATCGTCTTCACAAACACCGTTGAGCTCTTCGATAAGCATATCTCCACCCAAATCTACAGAGCCTATATCAAAGCTACCTCCTTCAAGGAATACTGCAGAGTTGTAAGACGAATCTCCGCGGTCTTGAATAACCATTTTGATATGATATGTATTACCTGGCACTACTTCGCTCTTGGCTGTCATCGGCACCGTCCATCCGTTAAAATTGATTGGATTGGTAATATGTGGCTGACCGTTGTTAGCTCCATTCGCAGAGTAATATTCGAAAAAATATTCTGGGTTAGCATCAGCACAACCACCGTTATGTAGTGAGTTTCGGATAGTAACTACCGAAATCGGGTCGGTTGTACCAGGAACAATAGCTAGGTTTTCTTCGACTCCTGTAGCTAAATCTGTCAAGAAAAATGCAAAAGCATCAGAGTAACTACATTGGAAAGTACCGTACTCATCTGAAGCAAAAATAAAATTGAACTTGAGACTGTCTGTTGCAGGCGTAAAATCAAATTCTAATATCGTTGCATTGTAATAAGTATCATTATTACCCAATACAGTATTCATGTAGGTAGTCAACTGTGGGTCTGCAACCCATGCATTATTACCATTTTCCATAGGTAGATCTGACGGCCCCTCTGAATCTATAGCTTTACCTGAAGACAAAATAATTCCGTCTTCGAATGGAAATAATGAGCCGTTTTTCTCAAAGTAAGCAATCCCGTTTACTGTATTGTAATTTGTACCCGTTACCCAGTTAATATTTTCTATAGTTGTACATCCTCCCGTGTCACCTATCAATACATCTTCTACCAACTCTGGTACAGTATGCTCGTCATCTGCTGCACGAATTGGCGGGTATAAAGTAATTACACAAGCTTCAAAATCAAATTGATCTTGCGCATTATTGGTATAAATTCTGACTTTATAAGTTTCACCTGGCGTTAAGTCATTGACTACTAACTCTGTGGTTTGGGCGCAGGCTAATGGTTCAACAAATCCGTCACAGATATCTTCTTCATAAACTTCAATATAAACATTCCAAGTGCTGGCATCTGAAGACAACACTACTCCGTGTGTTTCAGATTCTGCGGTAAACTCATACCAAACATCAAATTGAGGCCCGTTACCAAAAACAGCACAACCGTCACTAGCACCCGAGCTTAAAGTTGCATCTAAAAATGTACCTTCAACACTTTCTTGACACTCCATAGTATCACTCACTGGCAACTCTACAGCCCCTCCGCAATCATCATTATCGGGAGCGTTTAACGTTCTGACACATACATCAAAAGTTGAGTTATTTGATGTCGAATATGTTGACACCCTTATTTTGTATGTGTCTCCTATCGTTAGTCCAGACAATGCAATAGCATTTTGTCCACAAGCTAATGGCTCTGCATCAATTGTTTCACAATCAGCTTCTTCAAAAATCTCTAGAAAGACATTCCAAGAAGTAGCTAAATTAAGTAACGAAACCTTGTGGGCGGTATCAGTAGCTTCAAACTCGAACCACACATCTTTTACGGCGTCACTCCAGTCATAACACTCAATATCGCTACCGATTGCTGATAATGAAGCATCTGCCAACGTACCTGGTGTAGTCAATGTACAAGTTGCATCAGTATTTACAGGTACATCTAACGCTCCGTCACAGTCATTGTTATCTGGCACATCTAAAGTTGTTACACAAACATCAAAAGTAGTTGTTAATGTAAAAGTTGAGAACACTCTAATTTTATATGTTTCTCCAACTGTTAATCCTGATACTAGTACTGGACTTCCTTCACAAAGCAAAGGTGTAGAGGTACCGTCATCACAAATATCGTCTTCAAATAATTGTAGGTAAATATTCCAAGCATTTGTTGCATTTAGAATAGATATATTATGCACTTCTTCTGTAGCTTCAAACTCAAACCATACATCTTGATATATTGTATTCCAAGTATTACATGCACCTGGCATACCATCAGACAAAGTCGCTCCTTGAAATGTCCCGCTCGCTGTAAGTGTACAAGTAAAATCAGTGTTTACAGGAACCTCTGTTGCTTCATCACACTCATCATTAGAAATTGACGTAACGAAAGAAGTAGGCCCTCTCCAGTTACTCATATCGTCTGTATCGCAAATTGCACGTACATAAACTTCGTATGACGTTGCCGAATCTAGGTCTTCAAAAGTATATGGATTGTCTTCTGTCAACACAATCTCTTCTTCATCACCTTCAGGCTCTCCCGAACCAGCTGGCAAAATAATAATCTCCCACTGTGTAGCGTCGCCTTGCTCTGTCCACGACACCTCAGCTGTTGTTTGCGTTAAATCTACCTCAACATCTATAGGCATCGGGCAAGAAGGTGCGGTACAATTAACTACTCCAGCATACAACTCTGTACCTGGCGAGCCTGTATCAAATGGCTTATTAAAAATAATTTCGCCAAACGGGTCTTCTATACTCACCCCTACTTCGTAGGTATAAGCACCACCTGTGTTCCAAAATAATGTAAAAGGCTCGTCATGGCACAAGGCAACTTCTACTGTACCCTCGTCACCATCCATAAGTTCTATGGTTTCTACCTCGACACCGTCCTGAAAGATAGTCATCGAACCACCGTTCCAACCATCTCCATAATCATCTAACATGATAAATGTGTAAGTACACTGGTCGGCCTCATCACAGTCGACATCGTCATTGACAATCTCTGGGCTATCTGCTTTTACAGCAAAAAAACCATCGAATGGTTTTATCACTCCAAAAGCAAAAAAAGACACCACTAATGCCAAAAATACTAGGTATTGTTTCTTCATAAATAATAGTTTTTAGTCCTTTAAAAACCGAAAGATAGTAATTATCTACATAAAAAAACAAATAATTTTCACAAAAAAACAAAAATTAACATCATCAGTACAACTGATTTTTATCCTCAATCTTCACTAAATACTCGTTTTTTTAATTACAAAAGAAGTAAAAATATATAGAATAATTGCGGCTCCTAGGCCAAAAACATTAGCATCTAATCCGAAAGGTAAACTCATTTTACTAATGATTAAAACAATAGAAACACCTCCGCCAGCAATCATCGACACTAATGCCGGCAATGGTTGTGGTTTTTTCTCTATCAAAGCTGCCACCACAGGCACCAAAAGTCCTGACACCATAAAAGCATAAGCGTAAAGCATTAACGACAAAACATTTTCCATCACTGATGCCAGAAGAATTGCAAACAATCCAATAAGTAAGGTTGCTATTTTGGATAATCTTACGACAGCATGACTATCTTTTTTGTGTTTTTTCGGAATCAAATCACCAACAACATTGCCCGAAGCTGCCATCAAACAGCTATCGGCAGTAGACAATACCGCCGAAAAATAAGCTGCCATAACTATGCCTGTAAATCCGACAGGCAATATATTTTTAATCAACAAAGGTAAGCCTAGCTCTACATCTTTCAACACGCCGCCCTCTATTGGTACAATGTTTTGCTGAATGGCAACATTGGCCAACATTCCAAGTACAACCCCCGTAAAAGCCATCATCGGCCATTCTAAAACGCCTGCAAAAAACCACGCTTTTTTGGCCGTTTTGACATCTTTACAAGCAAAAATTCGTTGATACAAAGTCATTCCTACAAACCATATCGGTATAATTGTAACACTCCAGTTGACAATTTGTTGCCAACGGATATTAGTCAAAGACAACATCTGATTGTCTAAATATGGTCGAATGCCTTCATAACCGCCCAACTTTACATATGCTATAGGAATTGCCACAAGCATCAATCCTGCCAATAAAATAATCCATTGTACAGTATCGGTATAAATAACCGCTTTCATCCCTCCCAACATGGTGTAGAAAACTGCAATTGCCCCCATTATCCACAGCATGGTTTGAGTATTGATGTCAGGAAAAGCCGCCGTAGATAATTTTGCCCCTGCCAAAAACTGCGAACTTGTAAAGCCCGTATATCCAATAATACAGATTACTGCCGCCGCCAGCGCTACTTTTTTATTGTACAAAAAATGAAAAACTTGCGGCAAGGTCAAAAAGTGTTGCCCGCGTTTTTGCTGCCAGTCAAACACTTTTGGGATTAAAAAAACAGCACTTAACCAAGCCCCGATAAGCCCCGTAAACAAAAGCCAAGAACCCGACAAACCCATCGTAAAACCTACTCCGCCCAGACCTATTGAAAAACCTCCGCCTACATCTGTTGCCACTACAGACAAGCCTACGTGACCCGCCGACAACTTACCGCCTCCGGTGTAATAATCGCGCTCATCGGTATGTTTATTGGCAAAATAAAATCCTACAGCGAGCATGGTTAAAAAATATACGACAAAAATGATGACATCTATCCAATGTAGCATAACAAAAATGATTGGTTGATAAAAAAAGACAGCCTAGGCCGCAAGAGCTTTGCATACACAAAGCAACACAACGATCAGAAATGCTAGCGAATGCCAGCCAACGTTGCATGAATATCTACAAAGATAGAAAAATATAGTGAAGAATGTCTAAAACACGACTTTTAACATTCGGTCGTTTTGTTGTAAATCTTTTTTAAGTGTAACCTCAGACGAATATTTTTTTGCCAACACCAACATTTCTTCGCCTAGATATTGATTGATTTCAAAAAACAATTTACCACTTTTACCCAAACTATTTTGTGCCAACTGAATGATTTTTTTATAAAAAACCAACGGGTCATTATTCTCTACAAACAGCGCCAAATGCGGTTCGTGCGCCAATACATTGTTTTTCATTTCTTGTTTTTCGCTCATGCGCACATAAGGCGGATTAGAAATGATAATATCGTAACGCTCCAAATGTGTAGTTTCAAGAATATTTTGTTCCATAAAATGTACTTCTGCTTTGTTATTTTTTGCATTATATTTTGCAATTTCCAAAGCATCAGACGAAATGTCGATTGCCGATACTTCAGCATTCGGAAATTCTTTTTTAATGGTAATCGGGATACAACCCGTGCCTGTACCTATATCGAGTACTTTCCATTTTTTGTTCGGCTCGCGATTCATTTCTTCCAAAACCCATTCGACCAACTCTTCGGTTTCTCGCCTCGGAATCAAAGTGGCTGGCGACACCTTATATATATATCCATAAAAATATGCACGCTCAAAAACATACTGCACTGGCTGTTCACATTGTAACTGTTTTGCTATATCCGTAAGGCGACTGAGCACTTGAGCAGACAAAATCAGGTCTCTATTCATGACCACGTCGGCACGTGAATAACCCAACACTTCGTCCATAACTACTGCAAACAGTGCATCGGTTTCTTCGCCATACAAGCTGTTCAATTGTTCTTTAAAAAGATTTTTATAGTCGTTTAGTGTCATAATTTACTAATTTTGTAAAAAACTCGAATGTCAACAGACCAACTTTATATGTATCGGGCACTACAGCTGGCGAAAATCGGCAGACGAAAAGCAATGCCCAACCCATCGGTGGGTGCGGTTGTTGTCTGCAAAGATACAATAATCGGCGAAGGTTTTACCTCTGCGTACGGAGGCGCTCACGCCGAAGTCAACGCAATCGCCTCAGTAAAAGACCAAAGTTTACTCAAAAACAGTACTTTATATGTAACTCTCGAGCCATGTAGTCATTTCGGAAAAACACCTCCGTGCGCCGATCTTATCATCAAAAAAAACATCAAAAAAGTTGTTATCGGTTGTATTGACCCATTTGCTGCAGTAGCTGGCAAAGGCATTCAACGCCTAAAAGAGCATGGCGTAGAAGTGGTTACTTTTGTTTTAGAAAAAGAATGTAAAGAATCTAACCAACGATTTTTTACTTTTCACCTGCATCAACGGCCTTATATCATACTCAAATGGGCACAGTCTGCCGATGGTTTTATCGCACCTGATAAAAAAAACATCAACCGACCAGTGTGGTTATCAAATATATATTCGCGTCAGCTTGCGCACAAATGGCGTAGTGAAGAAATGGCTATCTTGGTAGGTAAACAGACTGTTTTGGACGACAACCCAAGCTTGACTACACGTAACTGGGAAGGGTCTAATCCTATTCGGTTATTAATTGACAAAAACAACAAAACCTACAATCAATCACTCGCCATATTTGATTCGGCAGCCACTACTTATCGATTTACACAAAAAGTAAAATCAGTAATTGACATCGAAATCGATTTTAATCAAACACTACAAAACATCTGTAATTTTTGTTATCAGCAAAATATCCAATCGATTATCATCGAAGGCGGACGTCACACGTTACAGTCTTTTATCGATGCTGATTTGTGGGATGAAGCCCGAGTGTTTGAAGCTCCTATCGTTATCAAAAACGGAATAGAAGCCCCCGTGTTAAAGAATTTTCAAAAAACAAAGACAATCCGTATTGCCGATGATTGTTTGTACTATTATGCGCATCAATAACATGAAAGACACCTACCAAACCATAGAAAAACCTGGAGAAGAAACACTTTTTAAAGAAAAAAACAGCAAATTTTTTGGTTATGCCTTTCCTGTAAAAACCGAAGACGAGGTAAAAACCGCATTAGAACAAATCAAAAAGCAACACTACAACGCCCGCCACTGGTGCTATGCTTACCAACTAGGTACAGGCAAAAACATTTACTTTCGCGCCAATGATGACGGCGAACCTAGTAACAGTGCCGGCATGCCTATTTATGGACAAATTCAATCGTTTGATGTGACCGATGTTTTGGTGATTGTGGTACGATATTTTGGTGGCGTAAAACTTGGTGTTGGCGGATTGATTCAAGCCTACAAAACCTCAGCACAACTGGCTTTGGAAGCAACCGAAATTATCGAAAAAACTATTGATATTAATTATTTGGTCAGATGCGAATACAAAGATTTGAACAAACTCATGCGTGTGATTAAAGAAAAAAACCTTAATGTCGTACATCAAAAAATGGAACTCGATTGTAGGTTTGAAATAGCTGTACGACTGCAAGAAGCCAAAGATGTTTTTCAGGCGTTTGACCTCATTTACGGTATCGAAATTACCGAGAAAGAATAACAACAACATCATTTTCTCTTTAATTTATTACATTTTTTCATTCAATTGACAATGAAAAAGTATTTGTATAAGTGCTAAAAAAAAATTACTTTTGATTAAAAAGATACCAGATTTGCTATGTAATCACACCTAATATTTAGTTTAAAATACCTAATAAGATTATGTTTTAACATTTTAAACGCAACTAATTTTCCTCAAAAAAAGCAAATCTTTTAAAAAAATTGTATAAAAATATATGAAGAAATTTCTATTTTCTCTCTTATTATCATGCTTTGCAGCCACATCACTTTGGGCACAAAACGCAACTGCAGACGACGATGGCTCGGTACTAAAAGTAACCGCAAAAAAAGGCAATCCAACCGACAAAATCAACGATGGTTTTATTGATATTCATGTAGAAGGAGGTACGCCGCCTTATACTTACAAATGGTCTAACCCTTCCACCTCTTTGCGCTCACACAGAGCAGAAGGACTCTCTGAAGGGGTAGATTACGAGATATTAATTACCGATGCTAAACAAAACTCTCGTGCAGTCACCTACCGCATTGCTCCCAAAGCGATTGCCGAGCATTTTAATGGTATTTTCAAACCTCTTGTTGACAACATCGCCCGAGTGATGTTTGGCGACCCATTTTCGGCTCTTGGCTTGTACGACCCCGTAATTTATGCTGAAGAAAAAAGAGTGCCCGCCCCACAGTGGGACGCGACAACCAACGATAAATTTGTGTTAGAAAAATGGTTAAAAAAAGAAGGCGAACATGTAACAAAAGGCGATAAAATAGCTATCGTATCTTTCAAAAATGGTGATGAACAAACCGTTAGCTCACCAGCCGAAGGCACACTCAAGCATTTAGTCAAAGAAAATCATGTGATTTTTGACGCCAACAACCCAGACCACGTGATTGCACAAGGCGCACATTTTTTGGCCGAGATTCGCTACGACACCCCCATAGCACTTAAACATCCCAACGGAGATATCCAGAAAAAAAACATTCCGTTTATTGTCGTTTGGTTGATTTTGGGTGCGTTGTTTTTTACTTTCAAAATGAGATTTATCAACCTACGCGGTTTTCGTCACGCTATCGATTTGGCTCGTGGCAAATATGACGACCCAGATGCACCGGGGAGCGTCACCCACTTTCAGGCATTGACCACCGCTGTATCGGGCACAGTAGGTTTGGGCAACATCGCCAGTGTAGCTATTGCGATTTCGCTAGGTGGTGCTGGGGCAACTTTTTGGATGATATTGGCCGGATTTTTAGGTATGTCGTCTAAGTTTGTCGAATGTACATTGGGCGTAAAATACCGTAATATTACCGAAGACGGACGCGTGTTTGGCGGGCCGATGAATTACTTACGCTACGGATTGGAAAAAAGAAACATGAAAGGATTAGGCAAATTTTTGGCCGCCCTTTTTGCTGTTTTGGCAATTCTGGCTTCATTTGGTGGCGGAAATATGTTTCAGGCCAATCAATCATTTGAACAACTCACAGGGCAATTTCCTGAACTAGAAGGACACGGGCCTATGTTTGGTCTTTTTATTGCAGCCTTGGTTGGTGTTGTTATTATTGGTGGTATAAGAAGTATTGCGCGTGTAACAGAAAAAGTAGTTCCGGTGATGGCTAGCGTTTATATCATTGGCTGCTTGGTTGTTATCGGTATGAATATCGAAAATATTGGCACTGCATTTAGTGCAATTATTGATGGTGCATTTACACCAAGCGCACTCAAAGGAGGTGTGGTCGGCGTATTGATTGTAGGTTTTCAGCGTGCGGCATTCTCCAACGAAGCCGGAATCGGATCGGCGTCAATTGCCCACAGTACAGCCAAAACCAATCATCCAACGTCAGAAGGTTTTGTAGCTTTGTTAGAACCGCTTATTGACACCATTATCGTTTGTACGCTAACTGCCCTGGTGCTTATTTTTACCGGACGCCACGAAGTAGAAGGTATTACAGGTGCACAGCTTACCTCTGATGCTTTTGGGAGTGTGATGTATTGGTTTCCGTACATCTTAGTTTTGGCAGTGTTTTTGTTCGCCTTATCCACCATGATTTCATGGTCTTACTATGGCATGAGAGCCTGGACTTATTTATTTGGCAAAAGCAAAAAATCAGAATTGATTTACAAATTGATATTTCTTGTATTTGTGGTAATTGGTGCATCGGTAAGTTTGGGCGCAGTTTTAGACTTTTCGGATATGATGATTTTAGCCATGGGTTTCCCTAACATTATCGGACTTTTAATCATGTCGGGCGAAGTGCGTAAAGACCTCAGAGAATATATGCAAAAACTACGCGCAGGCGAATTGTTCAAAAAACAAACAAAATAGGTATTCACAATAATATATAGGTAAACTTCTAGAGTTTTGTAGGTTGATTACGCCCCCCCCGATCGCGCGGATTTGCAATCCGTGCGCTAAATAATAAAGAAGTTTGAAATAAAAGTGTAATATCAACAAAACATAAAGCAAACGATAATAGCAGTGTATATTTTATAACCTTAACAACAGTG
>JBFHGP010000069.1:0-11272 GCA_041583035.1 Flavobacterium sp. | reverse complement strand
ATATCAGTAATTGCAGCGGTTAAAGTTGTTTTACCGTGATCAACGTGACCGATAGTACCTACGTTTAAGTGGGGTTTCGAACGATCAAAAGTTTCTTTTGCCATGATTTAATAATTTTAATCTTAGTTATATAATTAGTGTTCAAATTTAATACTAATCCAGAGCCAATGACGGGAATTGAACCCGTGACCTCTTCCTTACCAAGGAAGCACTCTACCCCTGAGCTACATCGGCTTATTGTCGAGATCACACCCAACAGCTTTTTGTGTGGGAAGAGCAGGATTCGAACCTGCGAAGGTTTCCCAACGGATTTACAGTCCGTCCTCGTTGGCCGCTTGAGTATCTTCCCTAACTTTTTATTTTTATGTACTTTTGAGCCTCTGGAGGGACTCGAACCCACGACCTGCTGATTACAAATCAGCTGCTCTAGCCAGCTGAGCTACAGAGGCAACTCAAAAAGTCCGCTATTTCTAACGGACTGCAAATGTAAACAATAATTTATTTATACAAAATCTTTTTTGAATTATTTTTCATTTTACAAGTAAGATTTCATCTTTTCTTTTCTTTTTACCAACATTCTCTCTAGCGTATCAGAGGCAGAATCTACAGCTTCTTCGAAGGTTTTACATGTTTTTTTAACCACTAAGTCGTCACCCGGAATTTTTATCAAAACATCTGCGGTTTTATTTTCTTTCTCGCTTGTGTTTTCTACTTTCAAATATACTTCGGCTCCAACGATTTTGTCGTAAAATTTTTCTAATCTCTCGGTTTTTTTGTTAATAAAATCAACCAACTTACCGTCTACGTTGAAATTTACTGCTTGAACGTTTACTTTCATAATGCTGCTAATTTTTATGGTTAATACTTTTTTGCCGTGGATGCGCTTGATCAAAATTAGTTTTTAACTCTTTCATGTCTGCATGCACATACACTTGCGTTGACGACAAACTGGCGTGCCCCAACAGCTCTTTTATCGCATTTAAATCTGAGCCGTTACTCAACATATGTGTTGCAAAAGTATGCCTTAGCATATGCGGACTTACCTTTTGTTTTGTTGTCACACCTCTAAAATACTTCTTTATTAAACGATACACAAACATTTCGTTTAATTTTTTGTTTTTTTTAGCAAAAAAGAAAAATTCGGTAGTCACATTTTCTTCTTTTTTTAAAGATAAATATTTATCAATCAACACACAAACATCGTCCAAAAGCGGCATCATCCGTTCTTTGTTTCGCTTGCCTAATATTGTAATACTTTTATTAGCCAAATCAACATCTTTGTCTTTTATATTAATGAGCTCTGCACGACGTATCCCTAGCAAATAAAAAAACATCAATATGAGATAATCTCGTAATTGTTCTACATCTGACTGATCTACCTCTCGCAAAAAAACCTGATTAATTTCTTTTTCAGAGAAAGGCAATTGTTCTTTTTTTTCTATCCGTAAAGATTTGTGTCCCGATAACGGAAATGTATCGATGGTTTTGGTTTGATATAAAAATTTAAAAAAACTTTTTAAAGACGCTATTTTTCTATTAATGGTACGATTAGCCATACCTCCATCAGACAATTGGACTATCCACGCCCGAATATACGAATAATCAACATCCGACCATTGTAAAGCGTCATCATCTGCCAAAAAAAAACTTTCAAAAGCCGACACATCTTTGAGGTAAGCACCTACGGTGTGCGGTGAATATTTTTTTTCTTTGACCAAGTAATCTTGGTATTTATCTAAACTTTGTTGCATAAAAAAAACCGTTAATCAAATATACAAATGATTAACGGTTTATAAAATTATTGCTCAAAAATTATTGCTGCTCAGCATCTCTTAATCCTTGAACGTATTGAGCTTTTTGCATTTGACCTCTTTTTCTAACAGAAGGCTTAGTAAATTGCTTGCGATCTCTTAGCTTACGCAAAGTACCTGTTCTATCAAATTTTCTCTTGTAGCGTTTCAGCGCTCTGTCAATGTTTTCTCCGTCTTTTACTGGTATGATTAGCATAGTTTTACACCTCCTTTCGTTAAATTTTTCTGACGGCAAATGTACGGATAATTTTTAAACCTCCTAATTTTTGTTCAATTAATTAAAAAAGTTTTTCTACACCGATACATCACACCTTATATTATGGTGCAAAATATAGCCATTAGCTGAGTGAATATTTTTTTGTAGATTTGCCCAAAAGCAGTTGTGAATACATTTACCTACAAAAATACTGAAGTAAGTTATACCGATACCGGCAAAGGCAGTGCTATATTTTTGCTACATGGTTTTTTGGAAAGTAATACCATGTGGGCGACAATACAAGAAACGCTTGCCAAAAAACATCGCGTGATTACGCTAGATTTACTCGGGCACGGACAAAGCGGTTGCGTAGGCTACATTCACACCATGGAAGACCAGGCCGATATGCTCTACACATTAATGAGCTTATTGCGATTGCGCAAAATTAGCCTCGTTGGTCACTCTATGGGCGGATACATTGCCCTGGCCTTTGCAGAGCTTTACCCAGACCATGTAAAAAATTTAGTATTAATCAACTCTACTGCCAGACCAGACTCTGCCGAGCGAAAAATCAATCGCGATAGAGCGATACAAGCCGTTAAAAAAAACAGCGACTTATTTATCCAGCTTTCTATCAACAATCTTTTTATGCCCGAAAGCACTAACAAACACCGTAAAAAAATAGATTTTTTGATTAATGAAGCACAACAAACCTCACTACAAGGTGTTGTAGCTGCACTAGAAGGTATGAAGGTAAGACCCGACCGAGAGGTTTTGTTACACTTTGGCCCTTACCCCAAATTGATAATCGCTGGCGAACACGATACTATTATCCCAATTGACGAAATCAAAGATCAAACACAGCAAAGCGATAGCCAAATAGTTATATTACCTTGCGGACACATGGCTACTATCGAAGCCGAGAAAGAAGTTTCACAAGTCCTTACCAAATTTTTAAAATAGGTTCAAATCACTGATTTACAGTACTCAAAAAAACTGTGTTATACATAAATTTAAAAATTATTTAAAATACACTTGTGTTATAACCGAAAATGACTAAATTTGCACCGTTCAATTACAAACTGAACACTATTTATGGTTAAAGGTCGCGTAGCTCAGCTGGATAGAGCATCTGCCTTCTAAGCAGACGGTCACAGGTTCGAATCCTGTCGCGATCACTACAATCCTCACTACTTTTAGCGAGGATTTTTTTTACTCAAAACTTTTAATATGAATTCATCAACTACTCTCCGTAGAATCAAATATACTGATTATGTAGAGAAAATTAAATCTCCACAGGAAGCCGCCCATCTTATCAACAACAAAGATGTTTTAGGGGTTAGTGGCTTTACCAAAGCAGGCGACAGTAAAACAGTATTACCTCAAGTGGCTAAAAGAGCACTAAATGAAGATATAAAAGTAACAGTTTTGAGTGGCGCATCTTTAGGCTATGACACCGATGCGGACTTGGCTAAAAATGGCGCTTTATATAAACGTATGCCCTTTCAAGCAGATCCTACATTGCGAAAAAGCATCAATAATCATGAGGTGCTTTATATAGACCAGCACTTGGGGCAAACAGCAGATATGTTGCAAGGCTTAGATAATTTTAAGATTGATGTCGCTATCATTGAAGCTGCTTTTGTAACTGAAGAAGGCTACATAGTACCTACAACATCTGTAGGAAACTCGCCTATTTTTACTGAAAAAGCCGATAAAATTATTATTGAAATCAATACCACTTTTCCTGAAACTATTGAAGGAATTCATGATGTAATACTTGTTAACAAGCAACCCAACCGAGACATTATTCCCATCACTCAATCCAATACCAGAATTGGCGCCCCATACATAAAAATTGACCCTAAAAAAGTGGTTGCTATTGTCTTTACAGAAGTACCTGATAGCCCCGCCGTTATTTCAGCACCCGATGAAAAAACCACCGCCATATCCAACCATATTTTAAATTTTTTAAAAAAAGAAGTTCAAGGAGGTAGACTCACAGAATCATTACTCCCCTTACAAGCAGGTATTGGTAAAACTGCTAATGCTATTCTTTCAGGGTTTACCCAGAGTCCATTTAAAAACTTAACCATGTATTCGGAAGTATTACAGGATAGCACTTTTGAATTATTCGACTCAGGAAAGTTATTATTCGCGTCAGCATCATCCATAACTGTTACAGAAGCTTGCTCAAAAAAGATTTTCAGCAATTTTGAACAGTATAAAAACAAGCTATTATTACGTCCACAAAATATTAGCAATGCAGCAGAGGTGATTGGTCGTTTGGGAGTCATTGCTATCAACACAGCTATTGAGTTTGATATTTACGGCAATGTTAATTCTACACATATTACAGGAACCAAAATGATGAATGGCATTGGTGGTTCTGGTGATTTTGCTAGAAATAGTTACCTGAGTATTTTTGCGTGCCCCTCAATCTCTAAAGAAGGTAGTATATCACACATTGTTCCTATGGTATCACATACCGATCATACTGAACATGATGTAGACATACTTGTAACCGAACAAGGTTTGGCAGATATTCGTGGATTAGCACCTATTGAAAGAGCTCGTGTTATAATTGATAATTGTGTGCATCCCGAATATCAAGAAGCTTTACGAGATTATTTTGAAGAGGCCTATACTTTAGGTGGCCATACACCACATGTCTTAGAGAAAGCTTTTGAATGGCATAGTCGATTAAAAAACACAGGAAGCATGAAGCCTTAATCAACGCAAGACTACATATTAAATATTGTGTACTTTAAGGAACAGAACCTACAATATTTATACTAAAAAATCACGTGACAAATCTAAACCTTTTAAACTTCAATGCTTAAAAGGTTTATTTGTATTTATTTACGTCAAATCACATCCAAATATATCAAATACTTTGCTAAGTCAACACAAAAGACGCAACAAACAAAGCAATTATCTACCGCAAACCACCTATAAATTAGCCGTAAAAACTTCATTTTTATCAATACATTATATTTTGTAAATTGCAACGTTTTAATCAAGTAAAAAAATCATATGAGCACACAGCCGTATCAACCCAAAAATAAAATTAAAATTATTACCGCAGCAGCCCTATTTGATGGGCACGATGCAGCCATCAACATCATGCGTCGCATCATCCAATCTACAGGTTGCGAGGTCGTGCACTTAGGGCATGACAAATCGGTAGAAGACGTGGTAAATACTGCCATACAAGAAGATGCCAATGCCATTGCGATGACTTCGTATCAAGGCGGGCACAACGAGTATTTCAAATACATGTATGACTTGTTGCAGGAAAAAGGCGCTGGTCACATCCGCATTGTTGGCGGCGGCGGCGGCGTGATTTTGCCTAGTGAAATCAAAGAGTTGATGGATTATGGCATCACCCGAATTTATTCTCCAGACGATGGCCGAGAGTTAGGCTTGCAAGGTATGATCAATGATATGGTCGAAAAATCGGACTACCCTACTCCCGATTTGAACTTACCTGAAGGCAAAGACCTTTACCAATCGCTCAAAGACAAAGACATCACTACAATTGCTCGATTAATTTCGTTAGCAGAAAATCGTGAAGACGACTTTTTAAAATTGTTTGATTTTGAAAAAGTAAGTAACAATTCTACACCAGTATTAGGGATAACAGGTACTGGAGGTGCCGGAAAATCATCGATGGTAGATGAGTTGGTACGCAGATTTTTGATAGATTTTCCTGAGAAAAATATCGCTTTGGTATCTGTCGATCCATCAAAAAAGAAAACTGGCGGCGCTTTGCTAGGCGATCGTATCAGAATGAACTCGATAAACAACCCTCGCGTGTACATGCGCTCGTTAGCTACACGTCAGTCCAACTTAGCTTTGTCTAAATATGTAGAAGAAGCTTTGCAGGTATTGAAAGCTGCCGAATATGATTTGATTATCCTCGAAACTTCTGGTATTGGACAATCTGACACCGAAATTTTGGATCACTCAGACGCCTCTTTATACATCATGACACCTGAGTTTGGTGCAGCTACACAGCTCGAAAAAATCGATATGTTAGATTTTGCCGATATTGTAGCCATCAACAAATTTGACAAACGTGGGGCGCTAGATGCTTTGCGTGACGTAAAAAAACAATACCAACGCAACCATAATCTATGGGATATCAACCCAGACGAAATGCCAGTATTTGGCACTATCGCTTCGCAATTTAACGACCCAGGCACCAATCAATTGTACAAAGCAATTATTGATAAAGTAGTAGAAAAAACAAATGCTGATTTGCCTTCGACTTTTGAAATCACCAAAGAGATGAGCGAAAAAATATTTGTGATTCCGCCTAACAGAACGCGTTATCTATCAGAAATTGCCGAAAACAATCGCGGATATGATGCTACTACAAAAACCCAAAAAGAGGTTGCACAGAAACTATATAGCATCTACAAAACTATCGAAACTATTTCGGGACAATTGCCTACACTTACCCAACACGGCATTGAAATTACTGGCACAGAAAACGAAGAATTAGCCAAAGTATTATTGGCCGAATTTGACAAACTCAAACGTGACCTAGATCCTTATAACTGGGAAATAATCATCGGTTGGGATGAAAAAGTAAACAAATACAAAAATCCGATATACTCTTTTAAAGTAAGAGACAAAGAAATCAAAATACAAACCCACACCGAGTCGCTCTCACACCTACAAATACCAAAGGTTGCTTTGCCAAAATACGAGGCATGGGGCGATATTTTGCGTTGGGTATTACAAGAAAACGTTCCTGGCGAATTCCCTTTTACTTCAGGACTGTATCCGTTCAAACGAGAAGGTGAAGACCCTACGCGTATGTTTGCTGGCGAAGGTGGCCCAGAGCGTACCAACAGGCGTTTTCACTATGTATCTAAAGGGATGCCTGCTAAGCGATTATCAACTGCTTTTGACTCGGTAACCTTGTACGGAAACGACCCTGGACATCGACCAGATATTTACGGAAAAATTGGTAACGCTGGAGTATCTATCTGTTGTTTGGATGATGCTAAAAAACTGTATTCTGGTTTTGATTTATCACATCCAGCAACATCTGTATCGATGACAATCAATGGCCCTGCACCTATGTTATTAGGATTTTTTATGAATGCAGCCATCGACCAGAACTGTGAAAAATACATCAAAGAAAATGATCTGGAAAAAGAAGTAGAAGCCAAAATTAAAGCTATCTATGAAGACCAAGGCTTAGAAAGACCTCGCTACAACGGCGATTTACCTGAAGGTAATGACGGTCTTGGACTAATGTTGCTCGGCGTAACAGGTGATCAAGTTTTGCCCGCGGATGTATATGCCGAAATTAAAAAAACAACTTTGGCGCAAGTGCGTGGTACCGTACAGGCAGATATTTTGAAAGAAGATCAGGCGCAAAATACTTGTATTTTCTCCACCGAATTTGCTTTGCGATTGATGGGTGACGTACAAGAATATTTTATCAACAATAATGTACGCAACTTTTACTCGGTGTCTATCTCGGGGTATCATATTGCCGAAGCTGGCGCCAACCCAATCACACAGCTTGCTTTTACACTTGCCAACGGTTTTACTTATGTAGAGTATTACTTGTCTCGCGGAATGGATATCAACGCATTTGGCCCCAACCTGTCGTTCTTTTTCTCGAATGGTATCGACCCAGAGTATGCGGTTATTGGCCGTGTAGCGCGTCGCATTTGGGCAAAAGCATTGAAACAAAAATATGGTGCAAACCCAAGAGCGCAAATGCTCAAATATCACATTCAAACATCGGGAAGGTCGTTGCACGCACAAGAAATTGATTTTAATGATATTCGCACCACTTTGCAAGCTTTGTATGCTATATACGACAACTGTAACTCACTGCATACCAATGCTTATGACGAGGCAATCACTACCCCAACAGAAGAGTCGGTGCGTAGAGCGATGGCTATACAGTTGATCATCAATAAAGAATTGGGATTGGCCAAAAACGAAAATCCAATACAAGGGTCGTTTATCATTGAAGAATTGACAGACTTAGTCGAAGAAGCTGTTTTGACCGAATTTGACCGAATTACTGAGCGCGGCGGTGTATTGGGCGCGATGGAAACCATGTATCAACGTTCAAAAATACAAGAAGAATCTTTGTATTACGAGACTTTGAAGCACAACGGAGACTTCCCTATCATTGGAGTAAATACTTTTTTGAGTTCGAAAGGTTCTCCAACAGTTGTTCCGGCAGAGGTAATTCGAGCTACGGAAGAAGAAAAACAATTTCAGATAAAAACCAAAGAAAAACTTCATCAAGCCAAAGGCGACGAAGGACAAAAACAGTTGGCACAAATCCAAGAGATTGCTATCAATAACCAAAATATTTTTGAAGCATTGATGGATGCTACTAAAGTTTGCTCGTTAGGCCAAATCACAGAGGCTCTTTTTGAAGTAGGCGGACAATATAGAAGAAATATGTAACTATTTCTCCGACTAATTTCACCAAACCTCCAGATTTTTTGCTGGAGGTTTTTTTTGTCAATTTTACGGCTTACATTTGTATAAACTTCAACATTATGTCGCAAAATATAGCCATTATAGGCGCAGGTATTGGCGGACTCACAGTGGCGCTTGCACTACAACAAAAAGGATGCAAAGTTACCGTTTATGAAGCTGCTCCAGAGATAAAACCTGTGGGTGCAGGTATCGGGATTGGAAATAATGCCATGCAAATTTTTCAGGCATTGGGCATTCAATCAGCGATAGAAAATGCAGGCACAAAAGTAGAGTCGATGAATATCACCGATCAAAACTTAACTCCGCTTTCTGTGATGAATTTGCATCATTTTGAACAAAAATATGGCGTACATAATGTAGCCATTCACCGTGCCGATTTACAAAAAATAATTGCACAAAACGTAAGTTTTGATCATATAAAACTCGATCATCAACTCACTCATATCGAAACTGTTGAAGGCGAAACCATTTTACATTTTGACCATCAGCCTACTCAAAAAGCTGCGCTGGTGATTGCAGCAGACGGTATCAAATCGGCAGTAAGAAAACAGTTTTTTCCGGAAGCCACCATCCGCCAAGCACATCAATGGTGTTGGCGAGGCGTTTGCGATACTCAATTACCCGACCGTTATTTGGGCAAAGCCATGGAGGCGTGGGAAAAAGGCAAACGATTTGGTTTTGTGAAAGTAAGTCACCAAAAATTGTATTGGTATGCGGTAGTCAATGAAAATTTGGTCACCAATAAAACAGAATGGCCTCTATTATTTAAAAATTTTCATGCTGATGTACAAAAAATAATTGCAGAAACAGCGACAGAAAACATCATTTTACACCCAATTCTCGACCTGAAACCTATGCGTAATTGGCATTACCAAAACATTTGTTTGCTGGGCGATGCAGCACACGCCACCACTCCCAACCTTGGTCAAGGCGCTTGCCAAGCTATCGAAGACGCTTATGCCTTGGCGCAGTTATATCATCCCGAAAAAAACGCGTCCAGTATATTTGACGCTTACGAAAAACATCGTCAAAAAAAGGCTTACCAAATGACGCGTAAAAGCTGGCAAGTAGGCAAAATGGCACATCTCGAAAATGATTTTGCTGTGTTTTGGCGTAACCTTAGCATGAAAAGTATGCCCAAATTTATGAGAGACAATCAGCTCGATGCTATTTTTAATATTGACTATTTGAAAAATTTGAAATAAACTATTCGTCACCCAACCGCTCTTGCAGTTGCTTAAAATATTGATATGCTTTGAACAACCGAGTACCGTACCACGAAAACATCTCGCCATCGACAAAAACTGTCTTAGCATGATGGGTAGATCTACCAATTTCAAAAGCATGTTCTTCTTTGAACGGGTAAGGCTCTGACGACAAAAACACCAGTTCTGGATCACCTTGTATGCGCATTTTTCTGATTTCGACTTCGGGGTAGCGCTCTGGTCTATTGGCATAAATATTCTCAAACTTATTAGCCACTAACATTTGGTGGATAAAAGTAGATTTGCCCGCCGCCATATAAGGTTCTCGCCAAATGAGGTAAGCCGCTTTGCGCGTAGGCACATTTTGCATATAAGTGTCAAAATCTTTTTGGGCAAACCTCAGCTTGTCCATCCATTTGCGGGCGTCGGTGGTATGTTTAAAAATGTGCCCAAAATCGTTAATCATCTCTACCGTATCTTCAAAAGTTTCGATATCGGTTACCCAAACAGGGCATATTTTTTGCAAACGACGGACAATTTCTTCCGTATTTTCTTCTTTATTGGCGATAATAATATCCGGATTGAGCGCAACGATTTTATCCATTTTGATTTGCTTAGTTCCGCCAACAATAGTTTTGGTCGATTTGAAATGGTATGGATGTACACAAAATTTGGTAATCCCAACAATTTGCTCTTCTAGCCCCAAATCATACAAGGTCTCGGTGATGGAAGGCACCAAAGAAATAATGCGTTTTGGCGTTTCAGCAAAAAGATGTTTGGTTCCCATTTGATCGATCCAACTTTCCATATCGTCTTACAATTTTTCGTAAATAATTTGCATTTCGCGTTGCAGTTTCATCGCTTCAACTCTGGCTTTTTCGGCAAAATTTTCTTGATCTGAAGCATACAAAATACCGCGTGAAGAATTGACCAACAAACCTACTTTGCTGTTCAAACCATAGCGGCAAACCTCAACCAAGCTACCACCTTGCGCCCCTACACCAGGCACTAATAAAAAGCTATCGGGTACAATTTTGCGAATTTCTTTAAAATATTCTGCCTTGGTTGCCCCAACCACATACATCAATTGGCTAGAGTTTTTCCAAGTTTTAGATTTTTTGAGTACTTCTTTATACAATTCTTCTTTGGCCGTAGGCATTTGCTGAAAATCAGCACTGCCCTCGTTTGACGTCAACGCCAACATGATGGTAAACTTGTCGCGATACATCAAAAAAGGCTCTACAGAATCTCTCCCCATGTATGGCGCAACCGTTACCGAATCGAAAGCCAAATCATCAAAAAAAGCTTTGGCATACATCAGTGAGGTATTGCCAATATCGCCGCGTTTAGCATCGGCAATGGTAAACATTTCAGGATAATTTTCGTTGATATATCTAATCGTTTTTTCGAGTGACTGCCACCCTTTGAGCCCATAAGCTTCGTAAAAAGCAGTATTGGGTTTGTACGCAACACATAAGTCGTGGGTCGCATCGATAATCGCTTTGTTAAAAGCAAAAATCGGGTCTTCTTCTTGCAACAAATGTTTCGGAATTTTGTTGATATCAACATCT
>JBFHGP010000068.1:0-11317 GCA_041583035.1 Flavobacterium sp. | reverse complement strand
TTTGGTGGTATGGGTGGCTGCGCGATGGTGGCACAAACGTTAGTTAATATCGGTGCTGGCGCAAGAACGAGAATTTCTGCCATTATTGGTGCGTTGGCCATACTTACCATAATATTGGTCGGCGGCCCTGTCATTGAGCAGATACCGATGGCAGCATTGGTAGGCGTTATGATGATGGTAGCCATTGGAACATTTGAGTGGGTTAGTTTTCGTATTTTTAACAAAATGCCTCGACCAGATATCTTGGTGATGGTATTGGTTACCCTAGTTACTATCTACTTTCACAACTTGGCATTGGCAGTGCTTATTGGAGTGGTGATTTCTGCCTTGGTATTTGCGTGGGAAAGTGCCAAGCGCATCAGAGCCAGAAGGTATATTGATGACAATGGCGTAAAGCATTACGATATTTATGGCCCATTATTTTTTGGGTCGACAACTACATTTTTAGAAAAATTTGATGTGATGGACGATCCAGAAACTGTCGTGATTAGCTTTAGAGAAAGTAGTGTTTTGGATATGTCGGCGATAGAAAGTCTGAGCAAACTTACTGATAGATACAACCAGCAAGGCAAAAAAATCTACCTTACTCATCTGAGCTTGCGTTGTTTGCGAATGATACGTAATGCAGACAATATCATTCAGGTAAACGTAATTGAAGACAAAGAAAGTATTCCTGAAAAGAATATTTAATAATTTTTTTTCAGGAATTAAGACTATATTTTTTATTATTGTTCTCTCATCAAATAAATAGAACCGGCATGGCTACCTGCAGAGGTTTTGAATACATAATAATATGTGCCTGTAGGTAGTTTATTTCCGTTTTTATCTTGACCATACCATTGATTTTTGTACTCTCCGGCGTGTTCAAAAAGTGGCGTTCCGTATCTGTTGTATACAATTAAGTGCATTACGTTGTATAACTCTAAATTAAGATAATCATTTAAACCGTCCCCATTTGGAGAAATTCCTTTTTGTACAGAACATCCTTCGGTGAGATCCGCCTCAATTTGAGCGATATTATTGTCTTCATCAATTTCTTGAACAAGTCCTTTACTAGTACCATCATCGTCTACAACTACTTTAAAATCAAACTTTACATCATGATTTATCGGGATAGTCAATTCGATTTCATCACTAAAAGAATCGCCAATTGCGAGTTCGTTTTGTAAATTTACAGTGCTAATAAGTTCGTTTCCAGCATAAAAAGAGATAGGCACACCTGCTTTAAGAACATGCTCTCCGCCA
This sequence comes from Flavobacterium sp., assembly GCA_041583035.1. Lineage (GTDB taxonomy): Bacteria > Bacteroidota > Bacteroidia > Flavobacteriales > Flavobacteriaceae > Flavobacterium. The sequence continues at coordinate 10,072 of JBFHGP010000068.1, read as the reverse complement.
ATATTAGACACCGTATAAGCAACGTTTACCACACGGCTGAAACAGGTATGTTCAAACTTATTGATAGTAACGGTTGCGTCTGGCAATATAGTGTTTAGTGTAATGGCAATTGTATTAACCGTATAAATATCTCCATCTGTGCTTAGTCTAACGCGTAAGGAAGTATCACCAACATTAACTATTTCACTCAAATCAAAATAATCAAGGTCCATATTCCATAAACTAGATGATCCTGTAAAACTATTTGTAGAGTTAAAAGGATTATCTTCTGGGTTCAACGCATTGCTAAGTCGAAAATTATTAACGTCTAACCTATCCCCGCTAATTTGACTATCTCCTTCCCAAACGAGAAAGCCAATTTTGGAATTTTCTTTATCAGTAACCATGAATCCGTCTAAAGTAAACGAAACTGTTGACGACTTGTCAACGGTCATAAATCCATCGTAAATTGTAACTGAATTTTTTGGTAATGAAGGTTTTTCGTAAACCACAAAAATTGCCCATCCTGCATAATTTACCTTTCCCTCACAATATCCAGAAAAAATATGAGTTAGGTCAAAGTCAGATAATGTATACTCTCCATTTCCAAAGTTTTTTACAATCTGCGTAACATCAGCATATCCACTAAAGTACCCCCCATCATTAGCATTATTACCGTTAAAAAAATACATCCTTGTATTTTCTGCTATGATTGGAGTATCATTGAGTTTTACTTGTAGATCTACGTCGTTACCAACCCCGTTTCCTGACCAGTATAAATATGCGGCAACCACCTCTTCGTCAGTAGCTAAACTTAAATTTGCAGATGACTCTGTTAATATTTCACAAGGTGCATTTGATTAATTATTTGCTGCTTTGTTTAATGTATTACCAAACATGGTGTAATCATAGTGCCCATAAAACTGTTTATGAATCTGAAAATCTTGGCTAAAAAGCACGATAGAAAACAATAAAAACGGAATAGTTAAGAATTTCTTTTGCATTATTTTTTTTTAGAAAGGCAAAAGTAATCAAAAATATAAAAATATAACCTTGAAAATATTGTTTATCTCAACTGATTATTGTTTTCGAGCAATTGTTCGATAGACAAATAGTTTTTGACTTTTACTTTGGATTGAAAAGCCTCGATATGTCTGCGGTGATGTGCATCTGAAGACGTAAAATCATACATGTTTTCTTTCAACAAATGCTGTGCAACTTCTGCAATACCGTCGCCATAATACCCGGTAACAGACAAGATATTTAGCTGAAACAAGCATCCTGCTTTTTTGAGTCGGTTAAAAGATTGGTAGTCATTTTTGTAGAAATTATATCGCTCTGGATGAGCCAGAATAGGTTGATATCCTTCAGATTTGAGCTGAAACAAAATATCGTACAGCCCCATCGGCGGATTGATGTAAGACATCTCTACCAACACATAATTATCTTTGACAGTCAACAAACGTTCGTTTTGCATTTGTTGTAAAAAACTTTCGTCCATCAGGTACTCTGAGGCTGTTCTAAGCTTAACGCGCTGTGCCAACTCTGGGGTTTCTGTCTTTACTTTTTCGCATTGCGCCAAAATATCTTCTTTGGTATTTTCCCAAACCAACGGCGTAGTGTGTGGCGAAGTAGAGAGCTCTGTAAAGCCAACATCTATCAATGATTGAATCAAAAACTCGGTATCTTTAAGAGTTTTGGCTCCGTCGTCCAACCCGTACAAAAGATGTGAGTGAAAATCAAACGAACCGTTTGGTATAAGCTCTGAAAGCTTAGGTTTATGGGTAAAAAAACTAAACATAGCTGCAATTTTTAAATACTTCTCTTTTCAAAGTATATACTAGCAATTAGCGTGCCTAAAATGGGTAAAAACAACAAAAATTGTGACCATCCTTCAAAGACAACAAACAACAAACTAATAATCAACAACATGTATAAAAAATATTTTTTTACGCTTTTGTCTTTTATCCACACGTATACCAAATAGAGCGGGTTGAGCAACATTACTGTGGCATTATTCAACAATTCGCTATGGTTTGAGTAAAAATGAACCGTTACCAAAAGCACGCCTAACAATCCGCTTACTACAAAAATGATTTTACGGATGACCGAAAAATAAGACAAGCCTATAAAAACCAGCGCAACAATACACGCAAACCACCAGCTATTGTAGCTACTTGGCTTTACTTCTCGCGCCACAAAAACATCATTGGTACGAGCAACCAAGGCTTGATCGCCGTTGGTAGAAATCGCCAAACTCTCAAACAATTTGTCTGGCATAAAAACATGCTGATTTGGCTCATCAGTTTTGCTACCGAATAAGATATTGATACCTAATTTTTCGGCATACAAATCGGTTACATAACTATTTAAGATTTTGCGATAGCTATGATTATTGGTTTCAAAATCAGTTTGGATAGGTTGTGGCAAGACATTGTTAATCAAATCTACTACTTTGGTAGTACAGTTGTTGTCTACAAAACGATAAGGATAATATTTTTCTGGTCCTCGAAATTGTTTCAGTACATTTTGCCACATGGCTTGTTTTTGTGCTGTAGAAAGTTGTAAAAACTGCTCTTGCACACTGCGATTATCTCGCTGATAATGAGACACAAAAGACAAATAATCACTCACCGACAAAAAATACATCAAATCGCCCTTGACAAATTTTGGATAAAAATTAGGCGTATCAAAATCGAAAGTACCGTAGTTAAAAACCACGTCTAACGACTGTGACGGATCGCTAAAACGAATGGCGGTGTGCCCAAAAACGCTGTAAAGCTCTGTCCCTTGCCCGCAAGTAATCACACTCACATTGGCCTGGTCAGACAATTGCTCGGGCTGTGCTATCAATCGAGTAGCTATCAACAAAAAAAACAGTAAACTACGAAGTTTTATACCCATTAATCAAAAATACTTAAATCTAATTTTACCGAAAAAATATTAGAATATAACGATGCTCCTTGACTACCAATATTGGTCAATGCATAATCGATTTGTACACCTTTGTAATTAAAGCCAATACCTATATTTGGTTCAAACGTTACTTTTTCTTCTCCATCTATTTGCAATTGATTTTGGAAATTCCCCAAACCAGCACGCAAAAAGACCATCTCGGTATAACTGGCTTCAAAACCAAGCGATGGTTGAATACTAAACCCTTCAGACGACAACAAAGCATTGGTCTGATAAAACTCTGTATGTAAAGCAAAAGCAGGTGTAAAGCGAATATTTTCTTTGAGCATAAAATCTTTGGCGACACCCAATTGCAGTTTTGGCAAAGTAATCTCAGTGGTTTCGGGCAAAGTCTGATTTTGTCCATCCACCGCATCTTTCACTTTTTCAAATTCGGCTTCATCGATACTCCACGTATTATAAGTTGTGGTGATATCGCGCGCCATCAAGCCCAATTGCCATCCGTTTTTTTGGTATTGTGCACCGATGTCAAAACCAAATCCCCAAGAATTGGCAAATTTACCAATCACTCGACGAATCACCTTGGCGTTTGCCCCAACAGACAATCCTTCTACATTGAGCTGGCGTGCATAACTCACCGAAAAAGCATAATCGGCGGTAGAGAACTTAGATATTCTACTATAATCGATATTGCCATCTTGGTCTATCAACTCGGTGGTATTGAGGATATCATCCACCCCAAAACGCATAGCAGACACGCCGATTGCACTTTTTTCGTCAATTGGCATCGCAAAAGCGACATAATCGTATTGTGCTATATTGGCAAAATAACTGGCGTGCATAAGCGACACCTGACGGTCTTGCAAACGAGTAAGCCCCGCCGGATTCCAATATTGTGCATTGACATCGCTGGTTTGTGCAATCACGGTTTTGCCCATTCCCATTGCGGCGGCGTCGACACCGATATTCATAAATTCATTCGAATATCTTCTCGATTGTGCCATCAAAATGGTCGGAACTACTAATAAGGAGTACAATAAAATTCGTTTCACGGGAAATATTTTTTACAAAGATGAAATAAAATTCTTAATTAATAAACTCATTTTTTATCTAACTTATTGCGTACATTTGTCAGAAGACGTAACATTATTTAAAAATCAAACACTTTTATGCAATTAAAAAGACACATCCCTAACGCTATTACCTTGCTGAATTTATTATCGGGCGTTATCGCATTGGTTTATGTTTTTAACGACAACCTTAGCATGGCCTTTTTTTGGGTTTGTATGGGTATTTTTCTAGATTTTTGGGACGGATTTGCCGCACGAATGCTCAAAGTATCTAGCGAGATAGGCTTGCAGCTCGACTCGCTAGCAGATATGGTTACATCTGGTGTTGTACCAGGATTGGTGATGTATAAGATGATTGCCGAGATTCAACAAAACGCTCCAGAGGTATACAACTTATCTGCAGAAAACAATTTTATGGGTATTTTGCCGTACTTTGGTTTTTTGATTACTTTGGGATCAGCCATGCGTTTGGCAAAATTTAATGTAGATACTCGCCAAACTGATAGTTTTATTGGCTTGCCTACACCTGCCAACGCCCTTTTTATATTGAGTATCCCGATGATTACGCTAAATACAGCCAGCGATACGATTATAGAAATTTTAAGCAACCCTTATGTATTGGTAGGTATTAGTTTGTTTAGTGCATTTATCATGAATGCGAACATTAAACTATTTTCTTTAAAAACAAAAAACAAAACACTCAAAGACAACAAAGTTGGTTTGCTTTTCTTAGGATTATCTGCACTTTTACTCCTATTATTAAGGTTTGAAGCTATACCTATTATTATTGTATTGTACTTGGTTTTGTCGCTTGTAATTATCAAGCAAAAAGAAGAATCAGTCTAAATAAAATAAAAAAAACAGACCTAGTTACACAATAAAACAGAGTAAGTTTTACGTTATCATAACACAAGGCTACTACATGTGAAAAAAATGTAAAAATTAAGTTTCGCGTTTATTAATTTTATATCTTCGTAAGCTGTGATAGCAAAAAAAATTTTTTTTATTGAATGAAAAACCTAAATTTGCTATCGCGAATTCAAAAAGTAATTAAGTAAACATTTAAATTAAATTAAGTAAAAAAATGACAAACGTATCTAACGAAGCAGTAGAGAACAAACAATCAAGTTCTGGTTTATCAAACGTAATGGCAGGTGTTGCTATTGCATTATGTTTAATCTTCGGTTATGTGATCTGGAAATTCGTTTTAGGGAATCCAGGTAACTTCGAAAACAATGACCCTAACGGAGATCCATTAAATGGAAGTTTGATGGGGATGATGTATAAAGGAGGAATTGTAATCGCCGTATTGATTGGATTATTAACCACCACTTTCGTTTTTGCTTTTGAAAGATTTATTGCAATCAACAAAGCATCAGGAAAAGGCGACAACAAAAAATTTGTAGCTGAAGTAGAAAGCTTGGTAAGTGCAGGGCAAGTAAACGAAGCTATTGAGCGTTGTGACTCTCAAAAAGGATCTGTAGCTAACGTAATTAGAGCAGCCTTAGTTAAGTACCAAAATGTACAAGGAGAAAACATCAACACTACAGAAGCTATCGATGCTATCCAAAAAGAAACAGAAGAAGCTACTGTATTAGAAATGCCAATGTTAGAGAAAAACATGATTATCTTGGCGACTTTGGTATCTATCGGTACATTGGTAGGTCTATTAGGTACAGTAACTGGTATGATTAAAGCATTCTCGGCTTTGGCAACATCTGGTGCACCAGATTCAACAGCTTTGGCAACAGGTATTTCTGAGGCTTTGATGTGTACTGCTACTGGTATCCTTACCTCTACATTAGCAATTGTGTTCTATAATCTTTTCACTACGAAAATTGATAAATTGACACACTTTATTGACGAAGCTACATTCGCCATCACTCAGTCTTACAAAAGAAAATTCGGAAACTAATCAACCACCGAATTATCTGTAAGAAAGAGTATTAACATAAACCCAGAAATGGGAAAACATAAGAATTATGGCAAAAAAAATGAAAAAATCTAGTACAAGAATCGATATGACCGCCATGTGCGACGTATCGTTCTTGCTACTCACTTTCTTCGTTTTGACTTCTACGGCAAAAGTACCGGAAGTACATCCGGTAGATTTGCCTGATTCAACAAAAGAAACCAAAATACCCGCTACCGACATTGTTACTATATCGGTGGACAACGAAAAGATATTTTTTGGGATTGCTGGTAGAGAAGACAAAAAAGACATACTTACACGTATGGGCGAGCAATATAACATCTCTTTTACTGAAGAAGAGTTGACTAAATTTGCTGGTATGGAGAACTTCGGTTTAGACGTCCGTCAACTCAAACAACTTTTGGCTACAACGCCTCAAGCAAAATTGATGAATCCGGACAATCACTTAGAAGGTATCCCTTACAAAGATTCATTAAACAATCAGCTGTCTGCTTGGGTAAAAAACGCCAGAGAATCAGCGTGGGAAAGAAAAGAAACTTTCTTAAAAGTAGCTATCAAAGGAGACAAAGAAGAAAGCTATGGAACTGTAAAACAAGTTATTGACATTTTGCAAGAGCAAAGACAAAACAGATTTTATCTGGTAACTGGCTTGAGAGACGACGATTTTTAATAGTAAAAAACAATAAACCAATGGCAGAATTAAATACAGGTTCGGGCGATGGCGGAGGCAAAAAAGTAAGAAGTAAAAAGCAAAATACTGGGGTAGATTTGACCGCAATGGTAGATTTGGCATTCTTATTGATTACTTTCTTTATGCTTACCACATCGTTGGCCACGCCACAGTCAATGAACTTGACGATGCCTGATAAACAGGATGTAGACGAAGAGTTTAAACAAGAAGCTCCAGAGTCAAGAACAATGACTGTTTTGATGGGTAAAGACAACACAATTAAATATTATATGGGATTGTTCAACGAACCATATAAAGGCATAGGTCCTACAGATACTACCTACGGGAAAGACGGTATCAGACAAGTAATTTTACAGAAAAAAGCTGAGCTAGAAGCTCGTGGTAAAAAGAACGAAGAGGGCTTGATTGTACTAATCAAGGCGACAGATGACGCTACATATACCAACATGGTAGATATCCTAGACGAAATGGCTATCACTGGTGTAAAAGTATATGCAATAAACGATATTACTGAACAAGAGATTGAAACCATGCAGTAAAAACTGCACTAAAACACAAACAAAATGGCTAATATGAACATTTTCGGAAAAGACTGGATGGATATGATATTCAAAGGTCGAAACAAGGAGTACGGAGCCTATGAGTTGCGAAAAAAGAGTGGCAGACACACTTTACTAGCCTTATTCTTAGGAGTTTTCTTTATCGGATTAGCTTTTGGTAGTAAGGTATTGTATGACCAATTTGGTGATATGATTGCTAAGAAAAAAGCTGATGTTGAAGAAATTAAAGCTATAGAAGTAGAACTTCCTGTAGAAGATCCAGAACCTCCTGTAGAAGAAGTACCAGAACCAGAACCAGAGCCAGAGCCTGAACCTGCTGATGCACAAAAAAACGTGCAAGACGAAAAGCAGTTTACAGAAACTGAGGTAAAAAAGGATGAAGAAATCGACAAAAGTAAAGAGCAAAAAACTTCTCAAGACGATTTTGACGACAATACAACCTCTGGACGTGAAGATAGCGAAGGTGATAAAGATAAGGGTAACTTGAAATCGGAAGGTGACCAAACCGGTAAAGCTGAAGAAAAATCAGAAGGAAAAGGCACAGGTGATCAAGCATCAGAAGACGACAACAAAATCTACCGTCATACTTCTCAAAAAGCTGAACCTAAGAATGGTATGAATAATTTTTTTAGTGAGTTTAAAAGAAAATTTAGAAACTTAGACATGCCTTCTAACGTAAAAACTGTATCTATCAGGCTAAAATTTGTTGTAGAAAAAGATGGGTCTTTAACAGACATCAAAGCTTTAGACAACAAATATGGCGTAGGTGACGAAGCAATTAGGGTATTAAAATCAATGCCAAATTGGAAACCTGCTCAGCACAATGGCAAAACCGTTCGTTCTACATTTAATTTACCTATCAAAATGCAAGTAAATTAGTTATGAAGAATCAACAACAGCATAACAACGAAAAACAAAAATCGCTACTCAAGCGGTTTTTGTTCTTTATAGGCTTACTATTTTTGTTAATCTATGTGGTGCTGGGTGTCATTTTTATCGCCTGGAAAGACATGCCTTATTTCACCATACCGTACGCAAACCGTTTGATGTTTGGTGTCATTTTACTTGTTTATGCAGGCATTAGGTTTTACCGCATCATAAAAAGTAATTATTATTTTAATGATGATAACGCATAAAAAAACGTCTCGATACAGCTTTGTACGAGACGTTTATATTTATAGCACCTCCTACTCTACCCTAATACTCGCAGCGTCTTGTTTAGCAATTTGGTTTTCATGCAAATAAAAATCAATTTGCCCCAAACGCAATCCAAAACATCCCACTTGGTTAACAATAACATTTTTGCCTACTTTGTTTTTTAACAATGTAGGTTTGTCTAAAAAAGTATGGGTGTGCCCACCAATAATCAAATCTATATCTTGGGTTTGTACAGCCAAAGTAACATCGCTAATTTTATCACTATTGTTGTATTGATAACCCAAATGTGACAAACAAATGACCAAATCGCAAGCTTCGTCTTTTTTTAAAATTCTCGTCATGTCCTGAGCGATTTCTACCGGTGGCAAATATTTAGTTTCGCCATATTCACGCTGATTGACCAAGCCATTGAGCTCTACTCCCAAACCAAAAACGCCAATCTTTACGCCGTCAACTTCAAAAACTTTGTACGGCTTGGACAATCCGTCCATCGCAGTTTGCGAAAAATCATAATTGGCACTCAATATGTCAAATTTTGCTCTTTGCATTTGCTCTGCCAAACTATTTACGCCGTTATCAAACTCGTGATTCCCGATTGTTGCAGCGTCATATTTGAGCATATTCATAAGCTTGATTTCTAACTCACCCCCATAAAAGTTAAAATAAGGCGTACCCTGAAAAATATCGCCGGCATCGAGCAACAACACATTTTTGTTTTGCTTGCGGATATCATCTATCATTTTGGCTCGTCTTGCCACCCCGCCCTGATTAGGGTATTTGGCATGCGAAGCATCAAAAGGGTCGATATGGCTATGAGTGTCATTGGTGTGTAAAATTGTTATTTTTTTTGGTTGATTCAACTCAAAATCTAATATTTTAGGACCAAAAATACTAACAAACGTACCCGCCGTAGCAGATTTTACGATAAAGTCTCTTCTTTTCATAACGCTTTGATTACATTTTGGATTTTTATCACAGGCAAAGTGTCTTGTTGGGTAAAATAATCAATCAACACATTTCGGAGTTTATAGTTCATATCCAAACGATCTTGGGCTTGGGTAAAAAAAGACATGCCGTCGCCACCATTGGCAAGATAATCACTGGTAAGTATATAGTAATCCCTATCATCTTCCAGCGGTTTACCATTCACCAAAACCCCCTCAATACCTTGATTATCATTAATATAAATTTTAATATTAGCCATCGGATGTGCTTTTTTGTTTTCTACAAAATACTCCGCCAAAAGCCTGATTTCGTTTGCTGTTAACACCAAAACCACCGCTTCATTTTCAAAAGGCATCACTTCGTAAGCCGTACGTGTAAAAACTTCACCCTCAGATATAACCGCTCTGATACCGCCATGATTAAACATACAAGCATCGATATGCTGTTGAGTACGCTGAAAAAAGACAGGGTCAACCATTTCTAAGGCCGATGTTGCCAATAAATTACCGATAGTTGTCTCCCATTCGCCTTGGTACTTATCCATAGTTTTGGGCGAATAAGACAAGACTTTATTCATCTCTGCATCTACATGGTTTTTGTAAGGTAAAATCAATTTTTGTATAGACAAATCACTCGATTGGGTGGCGTCAACAACCTCATTATGGTGCAAAGTAGTCGAAAAAGTAGGGTTTGAAACAGATTTACAAGCCGAAAACAAAATTAGACTTAGAAAAAATAAGCCTACAACAGCCCGATTTAATGATTTTTTAAGCATAAGCACTTATATTATTAATATCTTTGTTTTGCACAAAAATACGGC
>JBFHGP010000067.1:0-12035 GCA_041583035.1 Flavobacterium sp. | reverse complement strand
TACTCCAAATCAAATGCACAATCAAAACAAATTGAAAATGAAAACTTATAAATCAAAAAACACTTGCAAAAACGTTTTTGCAAGTGTTTAATTAATTATTTTTGTCTAATAAATCTGTATCGACTTTTTAGGACTAGTCATAAGATTAATTATTCGCTTTAAAAGCTTTTAATTTTTCGATCAATTGTGGGACTACCTCAAAAGCATCACCAACTACACCGTAGTCAGCAACCTTGAAAAACGGCGCTTCTGGGTCGTTATTAATAACAACTTTTACCTTAGAAGCATTGATACCGGCAATGTGCTGGATAGCTCCAGAGATACCTACTGCGATATACAAATTTGATGCTACTGGTTTACCAGTTTGTCCAACGTGTTCAGAGTGAGGACGCCAATCCAAATCAGAAACTGGTTTAGAACAAGCCGTTGCCGCACCTAATGTTTCGGCCAACTCCTCAATCATTCCCCAGTTTTCAGGACCTTTTAATCCACGACCTCCAGATACGACTACCTCGGCATCAGCAATGGTAACTTTTCCAGTAACTTTTTCTACGTTTTCTACTTTTACTGCAAAATCCGCATCGTTTAAACTTGGTGCAAAATCTTCTGTTGCAGCTGCACCGTTTGCTTCTACCAATCCAAATGAATTTTTAGCCAACGCCAATACTTTTACATCAGAGGTGATTTCTGTCACATCAAATGCCTTGTTAGAAAAAGCGTTTCTCTTTACTTGGAAAGGAGCTGTTGATACAGGTAATGCCACAACATTCGACGCGTAACCAGCATCCAAGTTTGCCGCTACTACTGGCGCAGCATACAATGAGTTGGTTGTAGAAGTTAGCGCAACTACTTTTGCGCCTTCTTTTTCTGCTGCTTGTCTGATTACATCTGCATAAGCTTTGGCGTTAAACAAATCTAATTGTGGGTTAGATACTTTCAAAACTTTATCTACACCATATTTTCCTAATTCTGCTACATCTTCAGTGTTTACGGTTACTGCAGTAACAGTTGTGCCTAATGATTCGGCTACTTTTTTTGCATAAGAGGCCAACTCAAGTGTTGTTTTCTTGAATTTTCCTTCGTTTGATTCTGCGTATATTAAAACTGACATATTCTTTTTATTCTAATGATTAGTGATTTAGATTACTTTAGCCTCGTTGTGTAACAAGTTGATCAATTCGTCAAGATTGTCTGGGCTCACCAATTTTACAGCTGATTTTGGCGCAGGACGCTCAAATTTAACCACTTTGGTTTTGGTGTCATTGCCTGCTGGTTCTACCACGTTCAACGCTTTGGTACGCGCACTCATAATCCCTCTCATGTTCGGAATGCGTAGGTCTTTTTCTTCTACAATTCCTTTTTGTCCGCCAAGTACGATAGGTAAAGCAGCTTTTAGGGTCTCTTTACCACCATCTATTTCTCTTGTTAATGTCGCTTCTGTTCCCTCAACTTCGATACCTGTACATGAATTTACAAAGTTGTAATTGAGCAAGCTTGCCAACATTCCTGGTACCATTCCGCCATTATAATCCAACGACTCTTTACCACAAATAACAAGGTCATATCCGCCGTTTTTAACCACCTCAGCAAGCTCTTTCGCTACTTGGAAACCATCGGTTGGAGTTGCGTTTACTCTGATTGCTTCGTCAGCACCAATAGCTAATGCCTTACGGATAGTTGGCTCTGTTTCGGCTCCGCCTACGTTTACTACGGTTACGTTAGCTCCTTGTTTTTCTTTAAACCAAATGGCGCGTGTGAGTCCAAATTCATCATTCGGATTAATCACAAATTGCACTCCATTAGTGTCAAAAGCAGTATCGTCGTTTACAAAATTGATTTTCGACGTCGTATCAGGCACATGGCTGATGCAAACTAATATTTTCATGTCGATGTATTTATTTTTTTTAGTTAATTCTTAATTGCAACGAAGATAAAAAAAATATTTCAAAAAATACTATGCAGGCATAATTTTTAACTCGATATTTCATGTTTTTGTTAATTATATAGTGTTGATAATTAGTCTTTTCATCTTCGTGTTTACTGATTTTTATAATATGAAAAAAGGCAACCGTAGTGGGTTGCCTTTGTATATTAATTTTCGATATATGCTTCGATAGGAGCACAACTACATACGAGGTTGCGGTCGCCATAAGCATCATCAACTCGCCTTACTGATGGCCAAAATTTATTTTCGGTCAAATAACCAAGCGGATAAGCTGCTTTTTGTCGAGAATAAGGTAATTCCCAATTGTCAGCAGTAAGCATGGATAAGGTGTGTGGTGCATTTTTTAGCGGGTTGTTGGTGTCGCCTTCTTCTACTTCGTCGATTTCTTTTTTAATGCTAATCAAAGCATCGCAAAAACGATCTAGCTCAGCCAAATCTTCAGATTCTGTAGGTTCAATCATCATCGTTCCTGCTACCGGAAACGATACTGTTGGGGCGTGAAAACCATAATCCATCAATCGCTTGGCAATGTCAGACACTTCAACGCCTTTGTTTTTGAACATTCTGCAATCTACAATCATTTCGTGAGCTGCACGACCTCTCTCGCCGGTATACAAAATAGTAAAATCGTTTTCCAATCTTGCTTTCATGTAATTGGCATTCAAAATAGCGTTTTCGGTCGCTTGTCTCAAGCCTTTTGTGCCCAACATCATGATGTATCCAAATGATATCAAACATACTAGTGCTGAGCCATAAGGTGCACCAGAGATAGACGAAATTGCGTTTTCGCCTCCTACAGTAATCACTGGGTTGTTTGGTAAAAATTCTACCAAATGCTCAGCCACACAGATAGGGCCAACGCCTGGTCCGCCGCCGCCGTGAGGGATAGCAAAAGTTTTGTGTAGATTGAGGTGACAAACATCAGCGCCAATACGAGCCGGATTAGTCAAACCTACTTGAGCATTCATGTTTGCGCCATCCATATATATTTGTCCGCCATTATCGTGCACAATAGTGGTAAGGTCGATGATTGATGCTTCGTATACACCGTGAGTAGATGGATAAGTAATCATCGCACAAGAGAGGTTGTCTTTGTGTTGCTCTGCTTTTGCTCTAAAATCGTCTACATCAATGTTTCCTTTTTCGGTGGTTTTTACCACCACTACTTTCATGCCCGCCATTGCTGCAGAGGCTGGATTGGTGCCGTGTGCAGAGGCCGGAATCAAAGCGATGTTTCTGTGTCCTTCGCCACGAGATTCATGATAGGCTCTGATAACCATCAAGCCAGCAAATTCGCCTTGTGCACCAGAGTTTGGTTGCAAAGTTGTACCTGCAAAACCTGTGATTACACTCAATTGATGTTCTAGTTTTTTCAACATTTCGAGGTATCCCTCAGCTTGTGATATCGGTGCAAAAGGGTGAATGTTGTTCCAGTTGGCTTGGCTCAATGGCAACATTTCTGAGGCTGCGTTGAGTTTCATGGTACAAGATCCGAGCGAAATCATCGAGTGGTTTAAAGCCAAATCTTTGCGTTCCAATTTTTTGATATATCGCATCATTTGTGTTTCTGAATGGTGCGAGTTGAAAACTTCGTGTTCTAAAAACGATGAAGTTCTTTCTAATTTTACCGGAATCAATGCTTGCGGAGACAAAGTGTCAATAGTCTTGGCGTCTTTGTTGGCAACTGTTGCAAAAATTTCGATGATGTTGTTGATGTCTTCTAAGCTAATGGTTTCGTTGGTAGACAATACTACGGTTTCGGCATCAGGATAGAAAAAATTATAGTTTTTGCTTTCGGCGATAGTTTTTACTTTTTCTGCTGGCGCTTTGATGTGTAGCGTGTCAAAGTAAGCGTCGTTTATTTGTGTAAAACCTAGGTCTTCAACAGCTTCAGAGATACTCACTGCCGAGGCGTGTACTTGGTGTGCAATTCTTCTCAAGCCTTTTGGCCCGTGATACACCGCATACATACCAGCCATCACAGCCAGCAATACTTGAGCGGTACAAATATTTGATGTCGCTCTTTCTCTTTTGATGTGTTGCTCGCGCGTTTGCAATGCCATGCGCAAAGCTTCGTTACCATTGGCGTCTTTGGTTACACCAATAATACGGCCAGGCATCGAGCGTTTGTATTCTTCTTTCGTGGCAAAGTAAGCAGCGTGCGGTCCTCCATAGCCGAGTGGTATACCAAATCTTTGAGTGGTACCAACGGCAACATCTGCGCCCAACTCTCCTGGTGACTGAAGGCGTGCCAATGACAATATATCAGCAGCTAGGGCTACTTTGATATCATTGCTGTGTGCGTTGTGGATAAAGTCTGTGTAGTCGTGTACTTGCCCGTATTTTCCTGGATATTGGAGAATAGCACCATAAAAATCGTCTCCAAAGGTAAATTCTTTGTGGTTACCAACAACCAATTCTACACCAATTGGGATAGCTCGGCCTTTTAAAACAGAAATTGTTTGTGGCAATACTTCTTCAGATACAAAAAATTTGTTGGCATTGTTTTTTTTCTGATCTCTTGTTCTTACATCAAACAAAAGTGCCATCGCTTCAGCAACAGCGGTAGATTCGTCTAACAAAGATGCATTGGCGATTTCCATCCCAGTAAGCTCTATCACAACAGTTTGGAAGTTGAGCAAAGCCTCTAGACGACCTTGTGCAATCTCTGCTTGGTAAGGCGTGTAGGCGGTGTACCAACCTGGGTTTTCGAAGATGTTTCTTTGGATAACAGCTGGTACCATCGCTTCGTGATACCCCATACCGATTAAGGTTCTGAAAACCTTATTTTTTTGCCCTAATTGTGTAACATAATTCAGGTATTCATATTCGCTCATGGCGGGTTCTAAGGCCAGCTCTTTGTCGAGCCTAATCTTGTCCGGAAATGTTTCGTACAATAATTGTTCAATGTCTTTCACACCTATGCGGTCTAGCATTTGCTGTACGTCGTCTGGTCTAGGCCCGATGTGTCTTGATGAGAATGAATTTTTTTCCATTGTAATATAGGAGAATTATCGTTGTGTTATTAAAAATGCAAAATTACACTTTTTTTCAGACAGTTGTGTTATTTGAGTTCATTATATTTTGTTCGTTTGGGTAAAATCACAAGAAGATAAATACCGTTGTTAATTTGTTTAATTTCACCTTGATATTTGTAACTTTGAAACATGAAAAAAATGTTGACTTTGCTTAGCTTTTTTATACTCGTTTCGTGCACACCAAAAACCGAAAAAGTCCCGCTGTCTTTTTATTATTGGCAAACATCTTTTCGGCTTTCTGAGCTAGAGCAATCATATCTTTCAGATTTGGATATAAAAAAGTTGTATATTCGGTATTTTGATGTAGATGTCAAAGATAATCAGCCTATACCGATTGCACCGATTATTTTTAACGATTTACCTGAAAATATAGAAATTGTACCAGTTGTTTATCTCAAAAACGAGGTGTTTTTGACTACGGTAGACACCAAAGATTTGGCACATAAAATTAGTGACTATATCCAGCAGATTAACATCAAAAATAATATCGAAATTAATCAAATTCAGCTCGATTGTGATTGGAGTTTACAAACCAGAGACTCGTATTTTGAATTGGTTGATGAAATCAAAAAAATACAACCATCTGTCTCGGCAACTATTCGTTTACACCAAATCAAATATGCCGATAAAACCGGCGTGCCAGCAGTCGATAAAGGCGTGTTGATGTATTATAATATGGGAGTGATCGCGGCTGATGAAAATAATTCTATTTATCAGCGCAATATTGCCAAAAGATATCTTCCTGCGGTTGATCAATATTCTTTACCTTTAGACATTGCCTTGCCGATATTTAGTTGGGGAGTGCATATTCGCGACCATCAAGTAATCAATTTGATAGGAGGGATGCGTGCAAAAGATGTGCAAAATGACACTTTAAAAAAAATCGATAAAAATCAATATTTGGT
This sequence comes from Flavobacterium sp., assembly GCA_041583035.1. GTDB lineage: Bacteria > Bacteroidota > Bacteroidia > Flavobacteriales > Flavobacteriaceae > Flavobacterium. Next base: position 6,147 of record JBFHGP010000067.1, on the reverse strand, counting down.
AGTAGACGATTTGATGTTTGAAGGTAGATATCTGGCTAAAAATGACATTGTCAAAATAGAAGAACCTACGGCAAGCGATTTGCAAGAAATGGTAGACGATCTTCAAAAAAATGGTTTTAATCAACCACACGAAATTATACTTTACGATTTTAATGAACAAAATTTAACCGCTTATGAAAAAGAAGTTTTCCAAAATATTTGCCGTTGGTAGCGCCATAGCTATGATGGGCGTTGGGATTTATGCTTATGGCTGTGCCGATGGCTGGTGGGGCGCCGGATATAGGTCTATTTTTTCGCCCGAAATCACCGTGAATAACAAAAGTTACGAGCCGTTTTTCTACGATGATTACACCACTTTTTACAACGGTTACAATATCCAAAGTACCACCGATTTGTTTAAAGAAGAAACGGTGAATGATTGGCAAAATTATTTAGGTAAATATAACGCCAGCACCATTGCGTACTATTTGTATAATGAAGATTTAACCGACACATTAGCAAAAGTGACCACGCTTGGTGAGGTAAAAAACTTGCTAAACAATCACGTTGCAGCGACTCATCAATTGGATTATACGCACAACAATACACAAAAATTTGTTCAGTTTGTTTTGCTTGCTCGTGGTATAGAGGATTATTCTAATCAATATTATGATTACTGGGATTACGAAAACCGTACGGCTAATAAAGCAGATCAGGGTTTTGTGAACGAAATAGAGGGTGTTTATCAACAAACCGATAAAAAAGATGCTTTTTATCAAAATCGCTTGTGGTTTCAGGTTTTGCGCACAAAGTTTTATTCGGCTGACCGTGCTTCGGTGATTCCGTTTTTTGAAAAAACTGCCAAAAATCAACCCAAAAATAGTTTGTATTACCGCGGACTGAGTTATGTGGCTGGGGCGTACAAAAAAATCAAAAATTATGAAAAATCCAACGCTCTTTTTGCGCAGATTTTTGATGAATTTGAGCCACTCATGCCAGCAGCGCTATTTGATTATAAACCATTGCCGAAAAATCAATTCGAAAAATCAACAAAATTGGCAGATAATCAGTCCAACCGAGAAGCTATGCATGCTTTGCAAGGTTATTATACCAACGGATTTGAGCAAATGAAACAACTTTATGCTGAAAATCCGCAATCAAAACATATCGATTTTTTGCTGTCGCGTTGGGTGAATATCAACGAACAAAATATCAATATATATACTGCATACGATTATTTAGAAGGTATTGATAGTGATAAGGTTAAAGCTGAGCTCAAGTCAAAAATAGATACAGATGAGTTGGCTTGGATTAATCAGGTAGCTGATGAGCAAAAAGTAAACAATTTATACGTATGGAAAACCGCTGCAGCTTATTTTAATTCGTTTGTAGGTGAATACAAAAAAGCTGATAATCAGTTGAAAGAGGCTTATCTATTGACCAAAAATCAACCACAAAAAAGTCAGGTGCGTAGCTTGCGTTTGTTCAATAATTTGTTGAGTATTGACAAAGTAGATTTGGCAGCCAAAGCTAAGCTTATCGAAGACGTTAATTGGTTGTTTTATGATAAAAATAATGTAGAATATGATTACGAAGCTGACCATCGGGTGAGTTATTTGCAAACGTTTACTAAAAAATATTTGAGCTCGTTGTATCGTGCACAAAATGATGATTTGATGGCCGAGCTTACTTTTCCTACCAAAGGTTTTTATAAAGATAATCAACAGAGTGTGGCGATGGAAAAGCTGCTATTGAGTGATGAAAGAACTGCTTGGCAAGATATTTTTGTAGGGATATATCCTTATAAATTGGCAGATATTTATGAGAGCCGCGGAATTTATTATTTTTACGAAGACGAAATTGATTTGGCTATTGCAGAATTTGAAAAAATTCCGCCTTTTGAGTTAAGAGAATACAATTGGCGTACCGAGAAATACGAAACCCGAACGGTAGATTATAAAGCTACCGAATTGATGGGAAATCCGTTTAACGGAAAAATCAAAGATTGTAACGATTGTGATCACAAAGCCAAACAATCAGTCAAGTATTCTCAATTGACATTTTTGAAAAAAGTAAAAGAAATGAAAGACAAAATTGCCGCTGGTGATGATGTTTTTAACAATGCTTGGCTGGTAGGTAACGCATTTTACAATGCTTCGTATTTTGGCAACGCACGCGTTTTTTATTACAATAGCATTATTGATGAGTACAGTAATAAAATTTCTGCTGAGCACGAATACATGTTGTATAGTATGTCGATGGTGAAAAAGTATTATGCTTTGGCGCAAAAACATGCACAAACTGACGAGCAAAAAGCAAAAATGGCTTATATGATGGCTAAGGTAGAGCGCAATCAGTTTTATGCAAATCAATATTATATGCCAAGTGATTATTTTTATCCGTATGGCGACTTTGTGAGTTTTAAAGCTTGGGATGGTTTTGCAACGCTTAAAAATGAATATTCAGATACCAAATATTATCGAGAGGTAATTAATGAATGTGGTTATTTCCGGAAATATTTAGGATTAGAATAGAACGAAAAAGCCGTTTAGATTTGTTGTCTAAACGGCTTTTTGATTATTTAGTTTCACGGGTCAGCTCTATATATCCGCTGTGCAAAAAGCCTCCGATTACTACTATTTGGTAATAATATGTGCCATCTGGCAGTAGTTTACCGTTGCTAGACTGACCTTCCCATTCGTTGGTATAAAAATCTTGGGCAAACACTTCTGTCCCGTATCGGTTAAAAATACTGATTTTGGCAACGTGAAAAGGAGTGAGGTCCAAACGATCATTGAGACCGTCACCATTAGGCGAAATCCCTTTAGGTATCATTACTTTTTGTCTGTCGATATCTATGCAGGTTTCGCACAACAATACAGGGTCTTCGTTGGTTTCGGCTTCGATGTTTACAATGTTGATAAAATCTCCCAATTGGTTGTCGTCAATTTTCACAGTTACGTGGTAAGTAACTACTTCGCCTACGGCCAATACTGGTATGATATCGTTGAGCTCGCCATTGCCTGAAGTATTTTGCGTAGAAGTCCAGCGCATAGCGTCAGCGCCTTCGGGTAGCGGGTCGTTTACCCAAACATCAACTGCGTCACTCGGCCCATTGTTGGTTACATCAATCACGTAGGTAGTCTCTTGTCCTGGCTGATAGTAAATGATGCCGTCATCTTTGTTGGCATTGAGATCGGCAGTGCGAATAATCGGTACGATGGTTGCGTCATATAAAGTTGCGGTTTTTGGGTCGTCCGAAATCATATCTTCTGGGTTGAGTACAGAGGGCGTAGTGATGGTTGCTTGATTAATCACTTCACCATTGATAAAATCTTGCCTTGTTACGGTATGTTTGGCCGATACATACAGGGTTTCGCCTGGCTCTAATCGGTCGATGGCGTTGGGTATGAGGCTGCCGGCATCGGCATTATTGTCAAAAATTTGGATATCTACAATCGGGAGCGGTCCATCATTGGTGAGGCTGATGCTGTATTCAATCACTTCGCCTACTTGGTATACCTCGTCCACGAGTGCGTCTTTCATGAAAATTAATTTTCCTTTGGTGATGGTGGCATCGTCAATATTGTTATCAAGGTTGTTGTCGATGTTTTCTCCCTCCACAAAAGCCGTGTTTACATATTCGCCTTGTTCGTTTATTTTTACAGTAATTTGTAAAGTTTCTGATTGTCCTGGAGCCAATTCTCCAACTGTCCAAATACCGGTAGTTTCGTCATAGCTACCTTGCGTAGCAGTAGCATTGTCAAAAGTGTATCCGTTAGGTAAAACATCAGTTACTTGAGCGTTTGGCTCGGTAAAAATTTCATCGTTGTTGGTTACCGTGATTTCAAAAACAGCAATGTTGTACTCTTGGCTAAGCAATTCTTTGGTGATAGACAAATCGTTACAAGGCTCTACTGTCACAGACAATACATCCGAGACGATACCCCATCCGCAAGATTTTAGCACATTAACAGAATAATTACCTGATTCTGTGGCAATCCAAACATTGTCATCGGTGGTACCTAGCGATACGCCGTCCAAAAACCATTCGTATTCAAAAATTCCGTCAGGATTTTCTACAATAATGCTCACTGTACAATCTTCGTTAACCTGAGCAATTGCAGGCTTTGGAGATGCTTGTCCGAAGGCAGAGAAAAAACCAGACATAGAAAAGCCGTTACCTTGTTGTACCAAACTGGAGGTTAGCGGTAAATCTGAAGAAATAATGATGTCGTCAGGGTTGTTGATCTCGTTATTGTCAAATGTGAGTATATAAAATCCACTTGCGCCTAGAGCTACTCTAGGGTTTCCGGTCAGTGTTTCGAGGTTGTTGCCGCCGATATAAACTTCTTCGGTTGCGCTTTCTATTACCACAAAGCCAAAATAAGGCAGGTTGTTGTTGTTGTAATTGATAAATTTTTTGGTTTGTATATTGGTTGTACCCGAACATCCGCCAATGGGTAGTACCGTTGAGATGTCTGTTTCGCAATCTACAGCTGTCCCCGAATATACAATGACAGCTTCAGAAGATTCGATCAGTGTAGAAGAAAAAGGATTTTGTCCGTCACCGTGATAAAAACTATAAAAATCGCCTGCTGCGGCAAGATTGATGGTTTCTGTAGAGCCTACCACTTCGATGCCATTGGCAGCGTAGCTTACCAGATTGATGATAGTATTGGGCTGGGTAGCAACAATAATTGTCTGTTCTGAGCCGTAAAATAATGTTTCTTGAAAAGCCGTAGGGGCGGTGCCGTCGCCTCTTACAATCAAGTATTGTGTGCCCAAAACAGGCACGGGGGCAATTTGGTCAAAAGTACCATCTTGCCCGTTAAAACCACAAGTTTGCGGGGTGTCTCCCCAGCTGCCAACATTCATTACAACGGGTTTGTCAGCAGTGAGTAATTCGCCAATATCTGCATAGAAAAGATAGCTTTCTCCTTCGTCTAAAGTTTGTGTTTGCGGAGGTGTAGACGGGATTTCGACTGTGGTGTCGTCTTCTGTCGCCATGACAGAATATACAGGATTACTGTTTACTAGCCCTACCGTACTCTGACGATAATATCCGAGTCTAAACTCGTTGCCTTTTCCTTCATTACCAAAACTGACTAGCGAGGCGTTGCCTTTTATGTAAAATGATGAATTTGCTCCAGAATCTGAGTCGATATTTCGGAGGTTTACCAAAACAGGTGCTTCTGCTTCTACAATCAAACCTCGATTGTCATACAGGGTGTTAACATTGTTTCTTGACTGGAATGTAGATCCGACAAAACGATAAGAAACAGGAGCGTCTAAGCTGACATTTAACGTAACGATAAAAGTGCCATCACTGCGATACAGATCTACTTCTATAGGTGTAGGACTTAGTGTTCCTATAGCTATTTCGTTTGCATCACTCCAATATTGCCAGGGTGCGGGTGCTATGTAGTGTTTTTCGTAATATTGTGCAGAAATTGTTGTGCTATTGATAAATATCAATAGTGTAATGAGGGTTTTGAAAAGTAGTTTCATATAGTGTATGAGGTTAAAAAATATATGACATCACACAAATATATAAATATGTTTGTAAAAAATTAACAGAATTTAATTTATTTTTTGTTGAATGTAAAAAAGTATAAAAATATAGGAATAAGTATTAAAACTATATAAATCATATTGGTAATGGCTAGGTTGAAGTCTAGCAAAATTGTCGCTAGCAACCCAGCAATTGCACCACCTATATGCGCGGTATGTCCAATGTTACCTATTTGTTTTTTCATGCCGTATAAAGAGTAAAGCATGTATCCAATAGCAAAAAGATAGGCAGGAATAGGGATAGGGATAAAAAAGAAGTACAATGACATTTTTGGGAATATCGCAATGCTACCATAGACAATTGCTGTCACTGCTCCCGATGCACCGATAGCAGAATAGTTTGGGTTTTGTGAGTGTTGTTTAAGGCTCAAAAAATTTCCGCCGAGTAATCCTATAAAATATATGAGTAAAAAGTAAGTATCGCCAAAGTGATGCGTGATAATTGGCGCAAAAAAATATAAGGTAAGCATATTGAATGCCAAATGAGCGATATCGGCGTGGAGAAACCCAGAGGTAACCATTCGTAGGTTTTCTCCACGCTGTATTTTGCCTACATGAAACATGTATTTAGAAAAAAAATTAGTATCGTTAAAT
>JBFHGP010000066.1:0-12119 GCA_041583035.1 Flavobacterium sp. | reverse complement strand
TTTTATTTTTGACGAAAATATAATGGATAACCATGGTTTTTGACGACGAATATTTTATGCGCTTGGCATTGACAGAAGCAGAAAAAGCATACGAACTTGGCGAAGTACCTGTAGGCTGTGTGGTGGTAGCCAATGACAGAATCATCGCCAAAACCCACAACCTCACCGAACAGTTGATTGATGTAACTGCTCATGCCGAGGTGCAATCAATATCGGCGGCGGCTAGCCATATCGGCGGAAAGTACCTTAAAAATTGCACTATGTATATCACGCTCGAACCTTGTGTGATGTGTGCTGGCGCCTTGTATTGGAGTCAGATTTCGAGAGTGGTTATTGGTGCAAGCGATGACAAAAGAGGTTACCGCGCAGCTGGCATTAATCTTCATCCAAAAACCGAGATTGTCAGCGGTGTATTGGCAGAAGAATGCAGGTTAATTATTCAAAAATTTTTTCAACAAAAAAGATAAGAGCTAATTATTTTTGACTCTAGATGAGGCAAACAACGAGGCAACAAATCCTAAAATTAACAAAGTTACCATAACAGCAATAAAATTACCCATCTTGATATCGACAGGATAAGGCATTTGCTCGTTAATCATCAACCATTCCCATTTGTATTGTGTCCACACCACTACAAAGCCTATTAGTATTCCTACAAGCGCACCGCCTATAGAGAGTATCAATCCTTGATAAAGAATAATTTGTTTGAGCTGACGTATATTTAAACCGATAGCAGAGAGTGTTTTGAAGTTACTTTTCTTTTCTAACACAATCATGATAAGCGCACCAGCCAAGCAAAACAAAGTAACGGCAATCACGAGACTAAAAATAAGGTAAACTGCAAGGCGCTCTGTTTGAAGCATTTTATACAAACTTTCGTTGTTTTGTATTTTATTGCGGACTTTTACGGGATGATCAAAAATTTGTTGAATATCTGCAACCACCTCACTTTCGTCTGCATCATCAGTTAATTTTATTTCTATTTTGGACACCTCATCAGGCGACATACTCAATAATCGCAACCCCAGATTGAGGTCGGCATACACATATTTGGCATCCAAATCGATATTCTGAAACATATACAAATCGGTAGGTGTAAGCGAAATACGGTTGTAAGCTTGATGTGGCATAGTAATCGCACCTTTGCCGGGTTTCATCGCCAATACTTGTAATGGTCCGTTAGACGAACTGCTGTACATTGATACTGCCAATTGCTGCGCAAAAGCATTACCCAAAACCACTTGATTACTATATGGTTGCAACCAGTCGCCTTGCACCAAATGTTCTTTTATTTTTACAATATTGGTATATTGCTGATCAACCGCCTTGATGTTGCCTACCAATTGCTTGTCGCCATACACAAACACTACTTTTTCTTCGACCACACGCGAGACAGCCTGCACACCGTTTACCATAGCCACGGCTTGCAATTGCAAACTATCAACCATCATTTTTTTACCAGTAGACGGACTCACAGTCATGTCGGCATCAAAATCATTAATCATCGACAAGGTGTGTTTTTCTAGACCGCTAAAAACAGACAAAACGATAAACAAAGCCATCGAACTCACAATAATTCCGACAGCCGAAATCAACATGATGATATTGATTGCTTTTACCTTGTTGCGGCTAAATGCATATCTACGTGCAATGTAAAAAGTAGTTTTCAAAGTCGCTTATTTCTTTTTTCTACGAGGCAAAAGTTCGGGATTCTCTACAGGGTTTTCTTTGACTTTGAGCGCTTGGTCAATTTGCTCGATATAATCTAAGCTATCATCGATATAAAAACGTAAATCTGGCACTTTTCGCAATTGATTTTTTACGCGTTGAGCCAAATCGTGTTTGATTAATGGCGTATTAGAACTTACCGCTTGTAGTATTTCGCCATTTTTTTCGGACGGAAAAACACTGATATATATTTTTGATAAAGATAAATCGGTGCTTGTCCATACTTTTGACACCGATATGATAAGATTAGAAATCGCATTTTGACGCACTTGCCCTTGCAAGATATCGATGATTTCTTGTTGAATCAGCTTACTAATTTTTTTTTGTCTGTTTGTTTCCATTCGACAAAATTACGAATTTATACAGTATATTTTTATCTTTGTGATTAATTAGATAAAAGATGAGAAAAATAGAACATATTGGCATTGCCGTAAAAGACCTCGAAACCTCTAATAAATTGTTTGAAAAACTGTTTGGCGCACCAGCTTACAAAGAAGAAGAAGTGGCTAGTGAAGGCGTAAAAACATCCTTTTTTATGAATGGGCCGAACAAAATAGAATTGCTAGAAGCGACCAATCCTGAAAGCCCTATTGCCAAATTTATCGACAAAAAAGGTGAAGGAATCCACCATATTGCTTTTGATGTAGAAGATATCGAGGCAGAAATCGCTAGATTGAAAAGCGAAGGTTTTGTCATCCTCAACGAAACGCCTAAAAAAGGTGCAGACAATAAACTCGTGGCTTTTTTACACCCAAAATCGACCAATGGTGTATTGATAGAGCTTTGTCAAGAAATTGAGTAGCCTTTTTTATAAAAAACACTTTCACAATCAGCACTTTATCGACATTTTACTGGTGATGATAAGGCTCGTTGCGCAAAATAGTAAACCCACGGTAGAGCTGCTCAATAAAAAACAAACGCACCATTTGGTGAGAAAAAGTCATTAACGAGAGTGCAATTTTGCCGTTTGCACGGGCATAAACTTCGGGCGAAAAACCGTATGCACCGCCAATGACAAAAACCAGATTTTTGATACCGCTATTCATTCTTTTTTGTAGAAAATCAGCAAATTGTATGCTGGTAAAACTCTTGCCGTTTTCGTCTAGTAAAACCACCCAATCAGCAGATGAGATTTTGTTAAGCAACAAGCTTCCTTCTTTTTCTTTTTGTTGATTTTCGCTCAGGTTTTTTACATTTTTTATATCTGGAATAATTTCTGTTTCAAAATTGATATAAAAAGACAACCTCTTTTGGTATTCGTCAATCAAACTTTGTAAGTTTTTGCTATCGGTCTTGCCAATTGCGAGCAACTTTATATTCATCAAACAACTTTTTTTTGTAGATAATTAGCAAAAATCAGCCACTAAAACTCATTACAGTTGTAGTGGCTGACCGTATTTTGAAATTTTATTTTGTCTAAAACAAGTAGAAAACTCCGCCCGAATATTGCAAGTGAGTACCTGCATTGTCGTTGGTAATATTTTCTCTATACACCGCCTCAAAATTGAGTCCGAAACGGCCATACCATTTTTCGGTCGGATAGCGATAATCTTTTCCGATACCAAAATCAATCAAGTAAAAATTGAGTCCTGCACCGCCAAGTACCGAAGTCAAATTTTGTTTGTCATAACTCAAATATCCTACACCAGCCTTGAGGTAAGGGTCTACGTAAGGAATGTTAAAAGCTCCGCCCAAACTATAGTTGGCAGATACATCACCTGTCATGATATCAACATCATCAGCCAACATCATTCCGTTTGCATAATCGCCAGCTTTTGCCTGATTCATAGAAAAAGCCATCTCTACACTAAAGTTTGCACCTATCTCACGGGCAATCGAAAGTTTTGATGGAGTCATCATCGAAATCATAGACGCGCCTTCTGGGCTTTCGTCTGCGCTGATGTTAAGATCCATCATGTTTACTCCTAAAGTAACTTTCCAAGGATAATTTTCAATAAAACGCTCGTTTCCTGTAATAATCTGAGCATTGGACTGTAAGGTACCTGCAAAAGCTAATAACACTAATGAAAGTACTGTTTTGTGTATTTTCTTCATAAATCTGAGTTTTGAGTGTAAATATATTAAATTTGTGCTAAAATAAAACTATCTACGTTGTCTTTTTGCTTCAAATATCAAAATTGATGCTGCAACAGACACGTTCATCGAGTCGATTACTCCTTGCATAGGTACGATTATATTTTGGGTAGATGCCTTGCGCCAAATGGCTGACAAACCCGTTGCCTCTGTACCTACAACGATTGCCGACGCTTGGGTATAATCTTGTGTACTATAATCAATGGCTTCTTGCAGGATTGCGCTAAAAATTTGTATGTTTTTTTGTTGAAGATAGGCAATGACATCGGCTGAGCTGCCCAACGCTATTTGATTGGCAAAAACGCCGCCAACGCTCGACCTGATTACGTTTGGATTGTATAAATCGGTACGTGGATCGGCCAAAATCACGGCATCTACTGCAGCGGCATCGGCAGTGCGAAGAATCGCGCCTATATTACCGGGCTTTTCTATAGACTCGGCAACCAAAATTAATGGATTATCTGGCAGGTTTAACGAATCTAAATCATGTGATTTACTTTTGACTACGGCTATCAAACCTTCTGTTTTTTCGCGATAAGCCAGCTTTTGATATACCTCTCTACTCACCGAAACATGTATCGACGACGGAAAAGTTTTCAAAAAAGATTGATGCTTTTTGTCCAAAACATCTGGGCAATAAATGATATGCTCTACCTCATACCCTGCTTTATTGGCTATCGAAACTTCGCGTACGCCTTCGACCAAAAAAAGGTTGTTTTTTTTTCGTTCTCTCGATTTTTCTTGTAATTGAATCAGTTTTTTGATCCACGAGTTTTGTACGCTACTGATATGTTTTTCCATTACAACAATCCTCTTGATTTGAATTCTAAATATTTGTTGATGACGTCGATAGTCAAATTTTCTGGGCGAGTAAGCACCGAATATATACCGTATTTTCTCAGTTCTCTTACAATCAATTGCTTATCGGTATTCAGTTTTTCGGCAATTACCTTATCGTATATCTGTCTGGTATTCTTTGGTTTACTATTCACCAATTGATCGAGCTCTGCATTTTTGAAAAACACCACCGTCAACAAATGAAATTTAGCAATACTTCGCAAATACGGCAACTGACGTTTTAATCCATCCAAGGTTTCAAAATTGGTAAACAAAACGATTAGACTACGTTGGCGAATATTTTGCTTGACTTCTATCAATAATTTTTCGAAATCAGATTCTTTAAAATCAGTATCCAACTGGTACAAAGTTTCCATAAATCGTTGAACTTGTACTGGCTTACGGTCTGCTTTTAATTTTGCATCCACCTTTTTAGAAAAAGTAAACAAGCCTGCCTTATCTGCTTTTTTGACCACAACATTACCCAAAGCCAAACTCGCATTTACGGCATAATCGAGTAATGTGAGGCCGTTAAAAGGCATTTTCATCACCCTGCCCTTATCGATAACCATATATACTTCTTGCGATTTTTCGTCTTGATATTGATTGACCATCAACTGGTTACGCTTTGCGGTAGCCTTCCAATTAATCGTACGAATATCATCCCCCAGCACATAATCTTTGATATGTTCAAACTCGGTAGTATGCCCTATTCGACGTATTTTTTTGAGTCCGTGCAAATGTAATTTGTTGTGAATTGCCAACAATTCGTATTTCCGCATTTGGATAAAAGACGGATAAGTAGGCACCTCTGCCTGATGGTCAAAGCGGTATCTTTTTTGGAAAAATCTCAGCTTGGTAGACGCATAAACATTGAGAAAACCAAAAGTATAGACACCTCGCTCTGTTGGGCGAAGACTGTACAGCTTTTCTACAACAGTCTGTGGTTTGAGATCAATTTGAATACTAAAATCACGTTTTTGAAACTGGAACGGAATTTCGTCTATAACATTCAATCGAATATCAAATTTATATTTATTTTCGAGTTGAAGCTGCACAAAATTTTTGTCACCATTCGAGAGTTTATCTGTCAAAATACGTTGCGCAACAACTCCTTTTTTTTGCCCAAAAAGCAATAAAATATCTATGCAACAAAGCAACAAAAACAACGCTGCAACTACCCAAGCGACAGGATATATCCACGCAAAGAAAAACGACAATACAAAGAGTAAAGCGATTGCTCCTATGGCGGCATAAAACAGCGATGTCGTGTAAAGGTTTTTCACAAAAACTATCTTGGAATTTCTATAGATTGAACAATTTGATTGATGATTTCGCGAGAAGTTACGCCTTCCATTTCTTTGTCTGGCGATACGATAATGCGGTGCTGCAACACAGGCACGGCAACGTTTTGTATATCATCTGGTGTTACAAAATCGCGTCCCGAAATCGCTGCAAAAGTTTTGGCGGCGTTGAGCAAGGCAATAGATGCTCTTGGCGATGCGCCCATGTACAACAACGGATTGTTGCGGGTAGAGTTAACGATATTGGCGATATATTCTATCAGATGATTTTCGATAATGATGTGTTTTACCAACTTTTGAAAACCGATGATTTCGTCTGCAGTAATCACCGCTTTTACATCAGCAATTTTGTCTTTATCAAGCAATTGATGTTCATTGGTAAGAATACTGATTTCTTGTGACAAACTAGGATAATCAACCGTAATCTTGAACAAAAAACGATCGAGTTGAGCTTCGGGCAACTGATAAGTACCTTCTTGCTCGATAGGGTTTTGCGTAGCAATCACCACAAAAGGCTCACTCATTTGATAACGGTGTGCATCGATGGTCACCTGGCGTTCTTCCATTACCTCAAACAAAGCAGCTTGTGTTTTTGCGGGCGCACGATTGATCTCGTCAATCAGTACAAAATTGGAGAATATTGGTCCCGATTTGAATTCAAATTCATTGATTTTGTTGTTATAAACTGATGTTCCTAAAATATCAGACGGCATCAAATCTGGCGTAAATTGGATTCGGCTAAAATCAGTAGCGATGGTTTTGGACAACAATTTTGCCGTGATGGTTTTGGCTACGCCTGGCACGCCTTCGATGAGCATGTGTCCTTTGGTCAATAATCCTACCAATAACAATTCGACCATTTGCTCTTGTCCGACAATAACTTTACCGATTTCTTGCTTGATGGCTGCGGTTTTTTCTTTCAATTGAGAAAGATCTATTCTACTTTCGAAAGATAAATTTTCGTTTTCTGGTTGTTGATTTTCTGTCATTGTTCTGTTATTTTTTCGATGGCAGCATGCATTTTATTCACATCCTGCTCAGTGGCTTGTTGTGTATTATTTTGATGATATTCAATTAGTTGCACCAAGTGAGCAACCTCATCAATTGTCGAGTTGGTTTTCTGACTTAGGTGTTTTACAAAATTATCGTCTAGCTTTTGGGTATCGATACGCCATTCGCTACGCACATGCTCCAAAAAGTACATTATCATTTTGTGAATCAAATCGTTATGATTTTTTTCAAGATAATACAAATTGGCAATAGTTTTGGCAAATTCTACCGTTTGATTTTCTTTTGGTTTGATAATCGGAATGATTCTTTGTTTGCGTTTGCTGTTGAAAAACACAAAAAGTATGGCGCCAATCAGCAAAATATACCATGCCCAACGCAGCGATCGGTTGCCCAAAATCACTCGCATAATGTTGTGATTGGTCTTGGCTATTTCTACGTTTTTATCGAACCAGATGAGCTTGTCACTATCGATATAACTAAGCACCGACTCTGTATATAAATGATTGTTACTTTCGAGCAAATGATAGTTAGTAAACATCACCGCATTGGTACCAAGATACAAATACCCATCGCCTATTTTTTTGCGGATAAAATTTATGCTTTTCTTATTGGCAAAACCCAAAACCTCTAGCTGTGTAGAGTCTTCTACCGCCAAGGTATTGCCAGTGCTTGCCAGTGTAAAACTGGAAGATGTCAAATGCGGATTGGTCAAATTTACCGAGTGTATGTCTTGAAGATTCACATACAAGCCCAAAGTATCTAACAAATAGGGAGTAAAAGATATCGAACTATCGGTAAACAAAAACGCATCGTGACCTTTGTTTACGGCATCCAAAATTTTATAAAAAGATGATGGGTCTAAGTTTTTGTCTTCGATAATCAACCAGCTTTCTTTGGCAAAATTGACGGTATCTAGCTCTTCTTGATAATATTCGTAAGGAGATTGACCATATTTTTCTATTTTTGTTGGCGCCAAAACATCGGGTAGCTCTTGGTTGAGAATATACAATCCGTACGGAATCTTATCTGTGGTTTGGTATGTTTTTCGCCAATCTATTGGTTTTGGAATAAGGTATTGCACCAGCATAATTACCGCTACACCTAGCAAAAAATATACGATATATTTTATGGATGATTTCATGATAATCGGCTGATTGTGTGATTAAACTTTTGTGCTATTGTATCAAATTTTACTTGGTCTATGTCAAATTCGCCATACCAGATATTTTCGTAGATATACGCCAAATATTCAAAATCTGCTGACAAATCTTTGCGTGTAAGTTCGTTTTTGTATTCGTGATTGGTCTTGTCTGGATGCCAATCGATGATATTTTTCGCCGACATATTTTTGAGCAATCGCAAAAAGTGATAACGCACCGTCAATCGATACTCATTATTGTTGACTGCATCTTTTATCAACTGGTCAAAATCTACTTCGTGTATGTTTTTTTCTAAGTCGTAAACCTGTACTTGTGCTTTCGGTTTTTTGACAAAAAACAAATGAATGTCATTCACAATCACATATCTAATGAGCCACGCAAGCAGTAGCACAAACAATATGATGGCCGAAAATTTGAATACCTCCCACAACACATCCATCCAAGAGCTATTTGCATTTATATCAAAATCAAAAAAATCTCTGAGCCATTCTCTGAGCTTGTCTTGCCAAGTTTTTTCTGCTAATTTTTCATACGAATAAATAAAATCTGTACCTGTATAATTTTCTTTGTAAGCAGTTCGAAACTTTTTTTGGGTAATTGGCAAACTGTCTTTTGCCAATGAATCTGCAGCAATAACGGGTTTGTTAGGAGTTACTTTTTCGCCATAGACTACTTCTTCTACGATTGGCTCGGCAGGTGAGACTACAGTATCTGTCTGCGTTTGCGCATCCGCAAAAAAGATATTTAGCAATAATATGTATAACCAATATTTATTCATCAAGCCCGATTTGGTCTATCTCTGATTTTGCAAATACACTTTCTTTTCTCTCTAATTCGCCATAATAAACTAGACCAAAGTTAACTACAATCAAATTGTTCATAAACATACTCAAGAGTATCGATATTCCGTAAATCACTGCAAAAGTAATTGTCATAAAACTGGCATCTGCATCGCCTGTTTCTTGCATCGAAACAAAGCCCATTGTAAAAATAATTATGGCTGGTATCGATGTAATAATCATGTTGGCAATCTGAATAATGAGGTGTAAAACAAGGTTGCTACCAATAACTTTCCAAAAGTTATTATGAATGGTATTGAAGGCAAAACCTAATGCGTCAAAATAGTCTGATTTTTTGTGGATATAATGAAACATTGACAAATATATCAATGCACTAATGTATGGCACCAAAATCATGAGTAAGAAAATACCTATGAATAAAAATATCAAGAAAAACGATAATGTAAATGCGATAGAGGCCAAAATCCCGACCACTATAAAGGTCAGCAAACCAAACAATAACAATCGACCAAAGTTTTGCTTGATCAAAGTAGATATTTCGCTAGTTTTTGGGTTGTAATTGACATCGTTTTCTATCAATTTTAAATACATGATAGGGTAAGAAATTTGGATTATTGAGAGAATCATTATCAATATAAACATTCCTATTCCAGCCCATCCAATAAGTGTAGCATTGAGCGTGACAAATTCTTCGATGTACCTAAATTGCTCAGGATTATCTACGCCACCAAATAAAGCTTTAACGTAAAACTCAGAGAAAAAATAGGCAATAACCATAAAAATAACCATAATGAGAAAGTTGATTTTGAGATAATTCCCAAAATAATTTTTCCATTTCAATCTCAACAGGCCAAAAGTGTCGTTAAACAACTCGCCGAAATCTCTTTTTTTAAATAATTCAAACATTTGGATATATTTTTTGATAAACTTTTTTTGGATAAACTAAATAATAATAACTGATCAGCCCCAACGTACCAAGAATAATCACATAATTGAGTACATTAGGCATCGCTTGTGCATGTCGGGTAATGTAACCCTCGATAAAACCTGCAAAAATAGTAAAAGGTATGGTGCTGATATAAATTTTAAAACTATTTCTGAAACCAATTTTGAACGAATTTAACCGCGAATAAGTTTTCGGAAAAAGTATGCTTGCTCCTAATATAAACCCTGCTGCCGTCTCGATAACAATGGCAAAAATCTCCATCGAACCATGCAGCCAAATACCTCTGATACTTTCCATAAAAACTTCTTTTTCATAAAAAAAGTATTGAAAAGACCCTAGCATAATCGCATTGTAAATCACCACCAGCAAAGTGCCAATACCGCCAGTAATACCATACAAATATGCGCGCAAACCTACTTGCAGATTATTGATAGTTATCCCAAAACTACTCCCCCAGCCCGAGCTGCTTTGATAAACCGCCATAGGGTCGCCGTTTTCAATATTTTCTAGAGTTTTATTCACATAACTATCACCCAATATCAATCGAACAAAAGTGTCGTCTGTAGCTGACGAAATCACCCCAATGGCTACAAAAATTGCAAAAATTGCAAAGGCAAAATAAATGTATTTGCGATGTGCATAAACTGCTAACGGCACATCTACTTTAAAAAATTGCGCAAATTTATTTTGCTCATAACGCTTTGTTTTATATACCTTTTGGTAAATTTGTGCAGATAAATAGTTTAAATATTTAGTGAGTTTGCTTTTTGGGTAGTAAGTTTGTGCAAACGACAAATCATTGATTAGTTGCACGTACATATTGGCCATTTCGTCTGGTGTTTTTTTCACCCTGCCCGAAATAACCTCTTCGTATGCTACCCACTTGTCTCTGTTTTGTTTGATAAAAGCGACCTCTCTCATAGACGGCTAAATTAAATAATTATGAATGAATTATCTATCAATACCTCGCAAAATGTTAATATAAATTTTAATCCCGCATCGTTGGGTGAGCGAATATTGGCCTTTGCGATTGACATGCTAATCAAGATTTGCTATGTTTATATCCTCCTCAGTTTGTTAGAGTTGATTAATTTTAACTTCTCCTATTTTGATTCGTGGGAATCTAGAACGATTAATTTTTTTATTTTTTCGCCGGTCATTTTTTACAGTTTAATCACCGAAAGTTTATTGGGTGGGCAAACGTTTGGTAAAAAAATCATGAAAATAAGGGTGATAAAAATAGATGGTTACCAAGCTTCTTTTACCGATTATTTTATACGTTGGGCTTTTCGCATCATCGAGGTAGTTATGCTCATGGGCGCGGTGGCGGTTGCTTGTATTATTTTTAACGAAAAAAATCAGCGTTTAGGCGGTATAGTTTCGGGTACGGCAGTAATTAGTCTCAAAAACAAATTTGCTTTGAACCTCAATTTTCTGAAAGATTTACAAGAATACAAACCACAGTTTCAGCAAGTTTTGCGATTTACTGACAACGATATGCGTATCATCAGTCATAGTTTTCAGAAGGCTGTCCAAGACCATGATGTACAACTAGAAAAAAAATTGGTGGACAAAATCGAAGATGTTTTAAAAATCAAAAATCCGTACGAAAATCGACAACAATTTATCCGTACAATTATTAACGATTACCAATACCTCACACAATAATGAACAATATTGATGTATTTTTGATTGTTGATATTTTAGGGACAATCGCTTTTGCTATCTCGGGTGCGTTGATTGCCATTCGCAAAAGAATGGATTTTTTTGGCATATTGATTATCGCTTTTGTAACTTCTGTCGGAGGCGGGACAATTCGCGATTTACTCATTGGCGATACGCCAGTCACTTGGATTAGAGGACTCACCTCTTCATACGTGATTTTTACCAGTACTATTTTTGCGATGATTTTCAGAAACAAATTGAATATTTTCAGAAAATCGCTGTTTTTGTTTGACACCATCGGGATAGGGTTATTCACCATCATCGGGATAGAAAAAGGACTTACTTTTGGGCTCGACCCTTTTATCTGTATTGCCTTGGGCACTGTGTCTGCTTGCTTTGGCGGTGTATTGCGTGATATTTTATGTAATGAAATTCCGGTTATTTTCCGAAAAGAAATTTATGCTACAGCATGTATCGCAGGCGGAATCGTTTTTTTTATACTCGAATATTTTTCTTTACACCAAGATATCATCTATTTATTAACTGCTACAACCATCATAAGCATTCGTTTATT
>JBFHGP010000065.1:0-12356 GCA_041583035.1 Flavobacterium sp. | reverse complement strand
TGTTAAAATTCAAATTTTAGTGATACATTTGCCATCACAAAACATCTTGTCATGCATCAGCCGTTAGTTAGCGTAATTTGTCTTTGTTTTAATCACGAAAAATTTGTGATTGAAAGTTTAAATTCTGTGCTGAATCAAAGTTACAAAAATATCGAATTAATTGTGGTTGATGACAAAAGTAACGACAATTCTACACAAATTATTGATGAATGGTTGACTAGTCATCTGCAGGTAAAGAAAATATTTCACGAAAAAAATTGGGGTAATACCAAAGCTTTTAATCACGCTGCGCAGTTTGCTAATGGTGATTACCTGATTGATTTAGCGGCCGATGATGTGCTTTTACCCGATGCTGTGGCTAAGCAAATAAACGCTTTTGAACGCTCTGCAGCTGATACGGCGATTGTGTTTGGTAATGCTTATTTGATTAACGAAAAAGGCGAAAAAATAGGCGAATATTTTGCTGTAGATCAGCACCAAAAAGTATTGGATGAAAAAATACATCAAACTGATTATCAGAGAATAATAGGCAAAGGTACGGTGATTTGCTCAGTATCAGCCATGATGAAAAAAAGCGTTTTTGATGCACTCGAAGGTTATAACGAAAATTTGTTTTTTGAAGATTTAGATTATTGGTTTCGTGCAGCCAGAAATCATTCTATTGTTTTTGTAGACGATTTTTTGGTCAGTAAAAGAGAAGTGACAGGATCGCTAGGAAGTCAATTTCATAAAAATATGGCGCTTAATGAACAACTCAATCGCTCATTGGCAATTATTTTTAACGAAACCCTAGCGCGCAATCGCAATAAACATGAACATCGGGCACTGTTGCAACGCATCCATCAAGAATTGATTTTGGCCATTAAGTTTAGAAATATCCGAAATATCATGCGTTATACTTGGCTAAAAGCCAAAACCCATATTTATTTGAGCTTGGCAATATATGCCAAAAAATCGTCATAATCTCTGATGTAGTCGCTCTCGTCAAATTCATGAGAAACAATTGATAAACATACTGCGCCTGAGGAAAAATTTTCGATTTCTCTCCAAACTTTATTAGGAATGAGTAGAGCTTTATCAGGTTTATTGAGAGTAATTGTTTTTTTTGTTTTACCATTATCAACAATTACATCAAAACTTCCACTTACTGCAATCAGCACTTGTATCAATTCTTTATGTGCATGTCCGCCTCGACTGGCATCGCTTGGTACATCATAGAGATAGTACACGCGTTTTATATCAAAGGGGATAGTATCTTTTTCAATTACAGCCAAATTACCTCTAGGGTCATTAATTTTAGGAATTTTTATCCAAATAACATTTTCAATAATTGAATTTATCATAAATTATTTTTTCTAAAGTAATGAAAAATACACAAGCCCACAACAATAAAATATAATATATACCTTATCGCATCGGCAATTACTACGCCTTCTACGCCAAATATATCTACAAAATAGTTAGCCAACAAGTAAAAAACGACTAAAGAAAATACTTCGGTAAAAATAAAGTAAGCAAACAATCGCTTGGCTAAAAACTGATAGGACAATATCAATGATGCCAATTTTACAAAATCACCGATTAGTTGCCACTTAAATAGCTCTGTAACACCATCAAAACCTGGATAAATAAACGCAATGATCCAATCTCTCAAAAGATAAACAAGCAGCATGCCAACGCCAAAAATTGGCAAAAGGGTTTTGTAAATATGCAAAGTTTCTTTTTTGAATTCGGCTGCCGTATTGATCTGAGAAAACTTAGGCAAGACATACATGGTGAATAACGCAGTCGAAAAAAGCATATAATTTTTAGAAATATTGGTCATGGCTGTCCAAGTACCTGAGTCTGTCGCTGACAATTTTTGCGCCAACATATTGCGGATATCGATGCTCACAAAATTAATTAATATAGACGATACAAACGCCATGAGTGCATATACCACAAAGCTTTTGACAATAGAGCCATCGGCATGTAAAGTGAATATGAATCGTTTGCGAAAAAATCGGAACAATAAAAAAACCAAAGTAAATAACTGAAAAATCGGGCTAATAATAATCGCCAAAAACACCCCATCTAGTTGATGTGTGAATAACAATAGTAAAGTGAGTATTGTCGTTAACAAATATCCGACAAAATCGATAATGGCAATTTTTTTATATACCGATAATCCGTTGGCTACGGCATAAAACAAACGCTGTGTGCCAATACTCGGTGCTAATACTGCCAATATTTTGATGAGCCAAGTAAACTCAGTCGTACCAAATAAATGTTGGCTAATAATTGCTGACGGAAAAAATAAGGCGAGAAAAACCAAAAAACTTCCTAACAAAGTCAGTAAAAACGAAGTAGAAAGCACTTTTTTTAATTGTTCATGCTGATATTTGCTTTCGGCAATGTGCCTCACCACGCCGTTAAATGTTCCTAAAGATGAAAAAGTAGTGACCATATTGAGCATATCGCGCAACTGCCCAATGCGATAAACTCCGATTTCGCCAAGATGCAAAGCCACCAATCGCTGTACAAATACAGAGATAAAGAGTTTTGTTGCCATCACGACCCCGTTGAGCGAGGTCATTTTGAGCAACAAATTATTTTTTATGTAGGTTTTAAAATTCAATTAATAGACGTTTACAGCTTCAATAATATGAGTTACCTCATCGTCGGTCAACATTTGATGACAAGGCAAACTCACTATTTGTTGATGAATCATTTCTGACAAAGGCAAATATAGGTTTGCAAATTCTTTCATACCATCTTGCAGATGTGGAGCAATAGGGTAGTGGATAAGGGTTTGCACGCCGTGCGTTAACAAATGTTGCTGAAAAAGAGGTCTGTTTTCAACCCGTACCGCAAATACGTGAAACACATGCGCTTGTTTGTCATCGCAAGTAGGCAATGCAATTTTTGGATTTTTAATTTCATTCAAAAAACGATGCGCAATGGCTCTTCTTCTGTCGTTATGTTGGTCTAAGTCGGGCAATTTTAAATGTAAAAAAGCCGCTTGTATTTCATCCAATCTCGAATTGATTCCTTGATATTTGTTGTGGTATTTCATTTCAGACCCATAGTTGCGCAACGCCCCGATACAGTTGGCCAAGTCATCATCATTAGTCGTTATAGCGCCGCCATCACCAAGGCAACCAAGGTTTTTACCGGGATAAAAACTAAACCCTGCTGCATTGCCAATGGCTCCTGCTTTCATCCCATCACAGACTGCGCCGTGCGCCTGCGCTGCATCTTCTATCAATAGCAAACTATGTTTTTGTGCCAATACTTTAATCGGTTTGGCTTCGGTGATTTGACCATACAAATGCACCATCAAGATGGCACGAGTTTTTGGATTGATGTGCGATTCGATACTTTTAACCGTTAGGTTGTAATTGAGTAAATTGGTATCGGCCAAAACCGGTTTTAGTCCGGCATTGATTATCGACAAAATACTTGCAATATAAGTATTTGACGGCACAATTACCTCATCGCCAACTTGGAGTTTGCCTAGCTCTATATAACCTTTAAATATCAGGGTCAAAGCATCTAGTCCGTTGGCAACGCCCAAACACCTTTTGGCTTGACAATATTGTCCAAAAGCGTTTTCAAAATCGAGCAATTGCTCGCCCAAAATATATCTGCTTGCGTCAAAAACAGTTTGTACTTTTTCTAAAAAACCTTGCTCGTAAGGTTTGTTGATTTTATTGAGATCTAAATATGGTATCATAAAAATACGGTGTCAAGTGATGGGTTAGATAATCGGAAAGCGTAGGTGTTTTGCGTGATTACTCTTGAGCCAAAACCTTCTTTCCAGAACAGCAGACCACGGTTGATTTTACGACCGTTGTCTTCGTTTGATGTACCAAAATCAAAATATTTTTTGGTGTTTTTAAAATCGTTGATAAGTGTATAAAACAACAAGTCTAGTCCGCCAAGTTGCCGATATGCTGTAAGTCCGGCAATATATTGTACATGCACCACATTTTTGTTGATAAACAAGACGGTACCTCCGATTATTTGGTCGTTCAAACGCAGTTCATAAAACTGAATATTATTCGGAAATTTATTTTTTAACGACAAAATTTCGTCATAGGTATGCACTGGTTGTGTCTGGTATTTTTCATGGAGGTTTTTGGTAAGAATATGTTCCCAAAAATGTGAAAAATCATTGGTTTGATGTACACTGATGCCTTTTTTTTGTGCACTTTTTGCGTCGCGCACTATCGACTTGGATAATCGAAAATCAGCAGACAAATCAATCACACTACAAATTTCTGAACGGATGTTTTTTGCTTCAGCAATATAACCAAGATAGGGTTGTATATCATTAAAATATTGATGATAAAACAACGGAATTTCTTTGATAATTATTTCTCCAAAACCTTGTGAGTTAAGATATTCAAAGAGATGAGAAAAATATTTGATTTGATTGGTTGTGCGTTCGCCTTTCAAAAAAACGAGACCGCCATAGGTCAACCCTTGATGCGAATAAACTTTGTTATTTTTTATATTGGCAGGCAAAATAGCCACTAGTTTATCTTGGTCAAAAATTAACAAAGAATAATCGGTAAATCGGTCGCTGTGATATTCCATAAAATCTCGATGAAACAAAAATGTTCCGTTGACAGATTGCGTCACAAAATTGTTCCACAAGTTGTAATATTCAGGATTGTATTTTACAATTTTTATAGCCAAATCGATTTATTTTTAAGCGAATTTACTGTATTTTTTGTTCAACTCATATACTTCAGCTGCATTTTAGTACTTTGCTTGTAACTTTTGTTACTGTACGGATGATAGAATAAGCCGAATTTTGCACAACATTAAAAAAAATAACGCAATGACAGCAGATATTATTGGATACGCATTGGCCGTTTTGGTCGGTGTATCGCTTGGGTTAATTGGCAGTGGTGGTTCTATACTCACCGTTCCGATATTGGTATACGTCATGGCGGTAGAGCCGGTTTTGGCGACCGCTTATTCACTGTTTGTTGTGGGGTCGACCTCGCTGGTGGGCGGGATAAAAAATGCTTGGCAAAAAAAGGTAGATTTCAAAACAGTTTTTATCTTTGGTTTGCCTTCAATTTTGGCCGTTTATCTTACGCGAGCTTATTTGCTACCATTAATCCCTGAGGTGATTTTTACAATAAGTGATTTTGTATTTACCAAATCGATGGCGTTGATGATTTTGTTTGCTGTAGTGATGATTTTGGCGTCGGTGTCGATGATACGCGGGCGTAAAGAAGACGATTCTGCTGACGATTCTACAATAAAGTACAACTATCCGCTGATATTACTCGAAGGTGCGTTGGTGGGTACACTCACCGGCTTGGTTGGTGCTGGGGGCGGATTTTTAATTATTCCGGCGTTGGTGATTTTGGCAAAAATGCCTATGAAATTGGCCGTAGGCACTTCATTGTTTATCATTGCGGTAAAATCTCTTCTAGGTTTTGTTGGTGATTTGCAAGGCAATCAATTGATAGACTGGACATTGTTGTCTACTTTTACAATATTGTCGATTGTGGGTATTTTTATCGGCATCTTTCTATCCAAAAAAATTGCAGGACAAAAACTCAAATCTGCCTTTGGTTGGTTTGTTTTAATCATGGGGATATATATCTTTGTGAAAGAACTGTTTTTATGATTTTCCGAACAATCAAAAGATATTTATGGGCGGTTTTACCCGCTCTTTTTGCTTTCGCCTTATCCTATATTGTACCCGCAATAGATGCCATACTTTTAGGTTTGATATTAGGAGTGATAATTGGCAATATCATACCTCTTTCTGAAGACAATCAACAAACTGCCAATCGTGTGGGGAGTAATTTTTTAGAATTTTCGATTGTTTTGCTTGCTTTTGGCATCAATTATCAAAATTTATTGAATTTAGGTTGGCAAACTTTGTTAGTGGTTGTCCTGATTGTCTTTTCTACCTTAATAGTTACTTATTTTTGGACAAAAAAACCAGTAAATTGGTTAATCGGTTTTGGTACAGCTATATGCGGATCATCTGCCATTGCTGCCTTAGCTCCTTCGGTGGTCAAAAATAAAACAGATACAGGTGTTGCTATGGCAGTAGTCAATTTATACGGTGCGTTGGGAATGGTTTTGTTTCCGTTTTTATTCACACAGTTTCAGATAAGCGCCATCGATCAATCGCTCTGGATTGGTGGTTCGTTACATTCTGTTGGCAATGTAGCAGGTGCAGCGTATATGGTCGATACCATAGTAGGAGAGTGGGCAATCTCTATCAAGCTAGCACGTGTTTCGTTATTGTCTTTTGGTTTAATATTTTTTAACCTGCTTACACAAAAAAATCAAGCACATACTTCGTGGAGTAAATATTTTAGACTACCATGGTATATTTGGGGTTTTATTGGCATTACGATTGTTGGCTCTTTACTCGATTTCCCGAATGAGTTAATCAATATCAGTAGTTTTTTAGGTAAATTATTTTTGACTATTGCGATGACCAACATAGGTTTACAAATAAGAATTAAAGATTTATTTATTTCGGCCAAAAATGGCTTGTCTTTTGGTTTACTGATTTTTGTTTTTCAGTTATTAGTGATTGCTTTTCTACTTTTTTTAATGTAAAATAAGACTGTGTAACCAATGTTACTGTACAGATTATAAATACGTTATACATTTGAACTATCATAAAAAATATATCAGATGAAAGTAGAACAAATTTATACCGGATGTTTAGCACAAGGTGCTTATTATATCGAAAGCGAAGGAGAGGCTGTAGTAATTGACCCCTTGCGAGAAGTACAACCTTATTTGGATAAAGCACAAAAAGATGGCGCAAAAATCAAATATGTTTTAGAAACCCATTTTCATGCAGATTTTGTTAGCGGACATTTAGATTTGGCCAAAAAAGCAGATGCCAAAATTGTTTTTGGCCCGACAGCCCAACCCAACTTTGAAGCGCACATCGCTACTGATAACGAAATTCTCGAAGTAGGAAAAGTAAAAATAAAAGTGATTCACACACCTGGTCATACCATGGAGAGTACTTGTTTTTTACTCATGGATGAAAACGGAAAAGAAACTAGCTTATTTACTGGCGATACATTGTTTATCGGTGATGTTGGCCGACCAGATTTGGCTCAAAAAGTAGTAGCCGACCTTACCCAAGAAAAATTGGCTCAACATTTATATGAGTCTTTACACCACAAAATTTTGCCGTTGTCTGACGATATTATCGTTTATCCTGCTCACGGTGCGGGCTCGGCTTGTGGTAAAAATATGAGCAAAGAAACCACCGATACTTTGGGTAATCAGAAAAAAACAAATTATGCTTTGCAACCGATGACCAAAGAAGAATTTGTAGATAAAGTTTTGGACGGATTAATGCCGCCTCCTGCCTATTTTCCTGAAAATGTATTGATGAATATCAAAGGTTACGAAAGCTTTGATAAAATACTCGACCAAGGTACAAAAGCACTGAACCCAAATGCTTTTGAAGCTGCAGCAAACGAAACAGGTGCCTTGTTGTTAGACACTCGCGATGCGCAAACATTTGCTAACGGATTTATCCCAAACTCTATAAACATTGGTATCGACGGTAGTTTTGCGCCTTGGGCGGGAGCACTTATACCCGATATTAAACAAAACATACTGATAATTGCAGACGATGGCCGTGAAGAAGAAATAGTAACACGCTTGGCAAGGGTAGGTTATGACCATACTATCGGATTTCTCAAAGGAGGTTTTGAAGCTTGGCAAAAAGCTGGTAAAGAGGTAGATACGATTACTTCAATTTCGGTAGATGAATTGGCTGATCAATTGGCGAAAAATCCTGACACTCACATTTTGGATGTACGCAAAAAAAGCGAACATTTTTCTGAGCATATTATCGGGGCAGAAAATATCGCTTTGGATTATATCAACGAAAATATTGATGAGATTGACGCCAACAAAACTTACTATGTGCATTGTGCAGGCGGATATCGTTCAATGATTTTTGCTTCGATTCTAAAAGCCAGAGGTTATCATCGACTGATAGATGTCAAAGGTGGATTTACAGCCATTAAAGAGTCGGGTAAATTTGATGTCAGCGATTATGTCTGCCCTACAACGATGTTATAAATAGGTCAGCAAATGGCTATTGGTTGCTCAATGCTTGTTTTATACACTTAATTATCAGCTTTTTATAAAACATTGAGTTATGTGAAAATTGAATTTATTAATATAAATATAAAATACATGTTCGGATTTTTAAAAAATATCTTAGGGGGTTCATTGTTAAATAAAGGTTTAAGAGAATCGTTGGCTAATCAACCTTTTTTGGTTGACGTCCGAACGGCGGCTGAGTTCTCGAGCGGTACGGTTAAAGGAGCGGTTAATATTCCGCTCAACCAAATCAGTAATCAATTGACGATGTTAAAAAATAAAAAAAATATTGTTGTTTTTTGCCGTAGTGGTAACCGCAGCGAGCAAGCTAAACAAATTCTCAATATAAATAATATTCACCAAGTCACTAACGGAGGAACATGGCGAAATGTACAATTGTTACTCAACGAAATAAATCAAGAATTATGATCAAAGAACATTATTATCGAACAGATCTTCGATGGAAAGAGGGGAGATTAGGAGTTGTATCTTCTCCGGAGTTACCGACAACAATAGAATGTGCAACACCACCCGAATTTGATGGTGGGATAGAAGGGGTTTGGTCTCCCGAACACTTTTATTCGGCAGCGATTACTAGCTGTTTTATGACAACTTTTTTGGCTATAGCAAAAAATTCGAAAGTCGAATTCGAAAGTTTTGAATGTACAACAAAAATAAAATTAGAACTTGTAGACAGAAAATATATGATTACCGAAGCAGAAATTCTTCCAACCATAAAACTTATAGACTTTGGTCAAAAAGATAGGGCTTTACGAGTTATTCAAAAAACTAAAGAAAATTGCTTGGTCACCAATTCGATGAAAACAGAAGTAAGTTTAGTACCTAACATTGTCTAAAAAATATTTGATGAAAGAATTTTGGAATGATAGATATGGTCAAACTCTTTTTGCTTATGGCGAGTTGCCCAACGAATATTTGAGAGACAAGCTCCTTCAGATACCGTCAGGTAAAGTGCTTTTTGCCTGTGAAGGTGAAGGACGAAACGCCGTTTTTGCAGCAAAGCAAAATTGGGAAACTTATGCTTTTGATCAAAGTAAAAATGCTAAGATAAAAGCAAATTTATTAGCCAACAAAGCAAATGTTTGCATAAATTATACCGTTGCAGATATCGAAAATATAGATTATGAAAAAGAATCATTTGATGTGTTGGTTTTGATTTTTGCACATTTCCCAGAAAATATAAGACAAAATTATCATCGTAAGTTAGCGTCGTTATTAAAAAAAGACGGAATTTTGATTTTAGAAGGATTTGCTAAAGAACAAATCGAATTCCAAAAAGAAAATCCAAACGCAGGAGGGCCAAGAGACAAAAGCATGCTTTTTGACTTACCAAGCTTACAAAATGACTTTTCAAACTTTCATTTTCAAGAAGCCAAACAGCTTACTATAAAATTGTCTGAAGGATTGTACCATCAAGGTAAAGCAGAAGTAGTAAGAATTTTTGCAAAAAAAATATCTAACCAATAAATGTAAAAGATGAAAAATTATTTAAAGAACTGGAATATTATGCGTTTGGTACGTTTGGCTATCGGAATTGCCATTGCGGTGCAAGGATGGTTGAATAATGAATGGATTTTTGTAATTTTGGGTGGGCTTTTCTCACTGATGCCATTGTTTAACCTCGGTTGTCAGTCGGGTAGTTGTTCAACTACAATCGGTAAAAGAAAATCAAAAAATGTGAATGTGAAATACGATGAAGTAAAATGAAATGGTTAGCCTTAATTTTTTCATCAACATTGCTTTTGGCCTGTAGTCAAAAAACAAATGAGATGAGTAAAGTACAAAAAGACGAATATCTATCATTAGGAGATAGTATATCGGCACATACTCAATCGGTATTGTTAAATAATGTAGCACAGCAGATAAAAAAAGGAGGGGTAGAAAATGCTATAGAATACTGCCATATAAACGCTAGTTCGTTGACAGATTCTTTGGCTCGTATTTATTCTGGAAAAATTTGGAGATTATCAGATAAAAACAGAAATCCAAACAATACAATTCAAACCGCTACAGATCAGAATGCATGGGAAGAATTTAGTCAAAATAATGTAATGAGTGGTATAGTATTACAAGATAGCGAAGAGGTCTTTTACTACAAACCTATCCGACTAGGAATGCCTACTTGTCTAAAATGTCACGGAATTGAAGATGAAGATATATCAGCCAAAACTTTGAGTGTCATCAAGCAAAAGTATCCAGAAGATAAAGCTACGGGGTATTCATTAGAAGAACTTAGAGGAATGTGGAAAATAAAAATTAAATAACCAAGAATGTTACAATTTATCAAAAAAAATATATTAATCATAGCCGGAATTTTTATAGGTGCTCTTGCGGGCTACTTATATTGGCGATACGTTGGCTGTTTGTCGGGCACGTGCGCCATAACTTCTAACCCTAGAAATAGTACAATATATGGCTCGATAATGGGCGGATTAGTTTTTTCGCTTTTTCAATCAAAACCAACAAAATAATATATTTGGTTGATGACCACACAAATCCCTATATATAGTATTTGTACTATGTTGAATAATAATCAAGATATTGGGGATTGTGTGGTTCTTGATTTACAAAATTTTGTACAAAATAGAGAAAAAGTAGTCTCCTGTGCTCACCGACATTTCTTTTATCAAGTTTTACTAATTACTAGTGGTAGTGGAGAGCACATTATCGATTTTGAAAAATTTGATATTGAAAAAGGAGATATTTTTTTCTTATCCCCTGGTCAAGTTCATAAATGGCATTTTGGGGCTGATACACAAGGGTATATTATTAACTTCAACGAAGCTTTTTTAGCTTCATTTTTGGCCAACAAAGAATACCTTAACGAGTTTACTTTTTTACTCGGCTATGGCGAACAATCATATGCGCATCTTAAACAATCATACAATAAGGTATTGGCTATTTTTAATAAAATAAAACAAGAGTATAACAATTGCAATGAATGTAGCTGGGATCTTATTAGGGTATATCTTATTGAGCTTTTTGTTATTTGTAATCGAGAGATTAACGCTTCGGTCGATTTGTCTCAGATTAATTCACATCATCTCATTAAGAATTTTGAAAAATTAATCGAAAAAAAATTTAAAGAAAAAAAATTACCTAAAGAGTATGCTAATTTACTTTTTGTAACTCCTAATCATTTGAATACGGTATGCAAAAAAGTAAAAGGTGTGTCGGCTGGCGAATTTATCAGAAACAGAATTTTGCTAGAAGCTAAAAGATTATTAATAAACTCAGACCTATCTATCAGTCAAATAGCTTACGACTTAAATTTTAAAGACAATTCTTATTTTTCTCGTTTTTTCAAAAAATATGCTTCACAAACTCCCGAAGCATTTAGATTAAAATCAAACAAGTAAAAAGTACCATTATTTCAACAAATAGGTAAACATAGATTATATAGCTTAGCGCTAACTTTGTGACATAAATAATTTCAAAAATATTTGTTAATGAAAGAGGATAAGCAATCAGAAATAGAGAAGGATTTTAAACCTATCGGAACCATCATTTTTTTAATATTACTGTTAATATTAGCAGCTGCAATATGGTTTAGCGTATATAATTTACAAGTAGAACGTCACTAAAATAAATTATCATGAACAAATACGAAATAAGAGCCATTTTGTTAAGTGCGTCAGTTATGGGGGTATTTTTGTTTGCCATATTATATAATGTGTATGGCAGAAAAATTGATGTTCCCGCGTGTATCCCTTACAATGCGGCTTTCCAAAAAGCAGAAATAAAACAAGTTGATGACAACCATTATGAGGTTTATGTTATTGCTAAAATGTGGAGTTATGATCCAGGAGAGATTATTGTAAAACCAGGTAGTACAGTAGATTTTTATCTTACATCGTTGGATGTTGTACACGGGTTTCATATCGAGCGCAAAGGCGTAAACTTGATGGCTATTCCAGGGTCAATAAATAAAGTGACTGTCAAATTTGACGAATACGGTACTTACCCTATAGTATGTCATGAGTATTGTGGTATCGGACACCATAATATGATGGGAAAAGTATTAGTTACGAACCTAACGAATTAATTTTTATATCAAAATGAAAATATCAGAATCTTTTAAAAAGAATATACTAATTGGACTAATGATGCCTATGACTTTGTTTATATTGGGAGTATATAACGGAGTAATGCAAACTCTTTATCGTTCGGGAGTGTTGCAACAAGAAGAATTTGCAGGTATCAATTATTACCAAGGTTTAACCATGCAT
>JBFHGP010000064.1:0-12398 GCA_041583035.1 Flavobacterium sp. | reverse complement strand
TGGGTTTTTCTAAAAAGATGTGTTTTTTTTGATGGATCGCCTCTATGGCGCAATCGTAGTGGGAGAGGGTTGGGGTAACAATATCAACTACATCTACCGCGGCAATCAACTCTTTGATGGTGGTAAATCTTTGGTAACCAAATTCTTGGCTGATATTGTTTGCGTAATCTTCATTGGCATCGTAAAAACCTACCAATTCGTATAACGATGATTGTGCCAAAAGGCGTAAATGTATTTTGCCCAAATGGCCTGCTCCTAAAACACCAACTTTTAACATAAAAAAATAATTTGTACAAATTTAAAACTATTTGACTGAGCATACAAACGCTTGGCTAGATTATGTTTGTCAGTCATCAAAAAAATAACCCCGATATACGCGATATCGGGGTTACAGCTAGGGAATATCTAAAGATAAACACATGTTATTTTTGGCTGCTTTCAGGTTTTAATACAGCGATTACACGGTTTTTCTTAAGGTATTTATTGGCAACGTTTTGTACGTCTTTTACAGTCAAAGCTTTTAGGTTTTTCTCAAAGTCTAAAGCTTTTTCTGGATTTTCTTGGTTGTTGAATGCGCGCAACATCACGTTCAACCAATAACGGTTTTCTTTGAGCGACTTGGTGTAGTCAGTCATTTCGCCTTCGATAAATTTGTTCAAATCTTCTGCTTCTGGACCGTTTTGTTGGATTTTCTCGATTTCTTTCAAGGTCAATTCGATAAGCTTATCAGCATCTGCAGGGTTGGTCGGGAAACCAACAGAGAAGCTATATGAACCGTAAGGCAATTTGCTCAAACCTCCGCTTGCGCTTGCGCCATAAACACCACCTTCTTTTTCGCGTAATTCTTCAATCAATTTGATGGTTAAGATTTCGCCAAGTGCTTCCATGGCCAAATCGTCTTTGTGCGAATAAGTAGTTTCTCCAGCATAAGAGATTCTTACCGTAGCTTTGTCATCGTTACCTTTAAAGATATCTTTGCGGTGTACGCCTGTAATGCCACGCATGCCAGTGTCTGTGTAAGTTTCTTTTCTGTTTAATGACGGCAATGAGGCTAAGTATTGCTCAGAAAGTGATTTCATTTGCTCGTCTGTTACATTACCTACAAAGAAAAATTCGAAGTCGCTTGCATCAGCAAATCTATCTTGGAAAACTTGGTAAGCTTTTTCGTAGCTGGTATTGTCCCAGTCAGCATCTGTCGGGATAGGTGAGCTGTAACGGTCGTTGTGTCCGTACATAAAATCTGCCATTTCTATCTGGAAATAAATTTCTGGCATAGCCATCAAGTTTGACATGTATGACTTCATTTTGTTTTTTTCTGACTCAAAGGCTTTTTCGTCAAAATTCACATCAGTAAAGTAAGCATATACCGTTTGGAAAAGATATTCTAAATCTTTTGGTGTAGAATTTCCTGAAAAACCTTCGGTGATGCCTCCCAAAAACGGAGAAGCGCTGTAGATTTTTCCAGAGTTAAATTTTGCTAAAGCATTCTGGTCCATTCCGGCAATTCCGGCCTGTGTAACTGAGCCTGTAGCCAAGTGAATTTTTTTGTAAGTATCGTTGTCCAATAAGTTGGTACCCCCAAAACTTCTTGCACCAAACAAAATTTCGTCATTTTTGAAATCTGTTTTTTTGTAAGTCACTTTTGCTCCGTTAGACAAGGTAAGAGTAGTGGTGCCCAATTTTTCGTTTTGGGTAGTTTTTACCACGCTACCAGCTGCAATTTCGTTACGAATCAACGATTCTGCAACGGCTGCATCTTCGTAAGGAGTGATGTCTACGTTAGAAACATCCAAAGCTGCCAAAACATCTTTTTCTGTTGGAGTAGTCAATCCTTCTTTTTCTGGCCCAGTCAATATAATAACGCGGTTTTCGTCTTTAATATAGTTGTGAATCAGTTGGTTTACTTCTTCTAAGTTAATTGACGGAAGTAATTCTTTCACCAAATTGAATTCGTATTCGATAGACGGAATCGCTTCGCCTGTCAAAAAGTGGGTTTGGTATTGTCCTAAATATGACGAAGAATTGTTTTTGTCTTTATCGTTGAATGCTTTTTCATAATAAGCCAAATATTCTGTTTTGGCACGTTCCAATTCGGTTTGGGTAAATCCAAATTTGCGGGCGCGTTCGTTTTCGATAGCCAATGTTCTCAAGGCTTCCAATTGCTTGTCTTCAGCGCTCATAGCCATCGACTGAAAAGCGTCTTTGGTGCGTCCGAGCAATCCGCCGTGGTAGCTATATCCATACACAAATGGAGGTTCGGCCTCGTTGGTGTATTCTTCTAATCGACTGTTGATCATAGACGAAAATAGTCCGTTGATCAAATCGTCACGGTAGTCGCCAACAGTTGTTGTGGCTTTACTTTCTTCATCGTCTTTGTAAATGATTTGTACATTGGCAGATGTTGCCTCTTTATCTGTACTAACCGATACAAAAGTCTCTTTGTGGTTAGGAATGTCAAAAGTTTTGCGTACTTTTTCGTTTGCAGGATTTTTGTACTTGCCAAAGTGTTTTTTGATTTTGGCTTCCATTTCATCCACATTGATGTCACCAACTACAATCACTGCCATCAAGTTTGGACGATACCAATCTTTGTAAAACTGACGAATCTCTTCGTGTTTAAAAGTTTCGAGGTTTTCTTTAGTACCAATAGGCAATCTGTTGGCATAGTGCGATTTGTAGAGCATTTTAGGTAAATATTGCTCCATCATGCGTGTGTTTGCGCCCAATCGTGTACGGTATTCTTCGATAACTACGCCGCGTTCGTCGTCGATATCTTGTCCTTCGAGATTGGCGTTAAAGGCCCAATCTTCCAAAATTTGAAAACCAGTTTCTAGTTTTTTCGGATCGTCAGAAGGTAATGGTAAAAAATATACAGTTTCGTCAAAGCTTGTGTAAGCGTTGAGGTGTTGACCAAATTTTACACCGATGCTTTGTAGATAACTGATCAATTCGTTTTTCGGGAAATTTTTTGTTCCGTTAAAAACCATGTGCTCCATAAAGTGAGCCAAACCTACTTGTTTGTCTGTTTCTAAAATTGAGCCAGCGTTGAGTACCAAGCGAAGGTCAACTTTTTTTTCTGGTTTTGCATTTTGACGGATGTAATACTTTAATCCGTTTTCCAACTCACCGATGCGAACATCGGGGTCGGTAGGCAATTTTTGATTCAAGTCTGCTACCTGAGCCCAAATAGATGCGGGCAAAATCAGCAACGCGAGGGTAATCTTTTTCAAATTCATAAATAATTACTTTAATTATACTTTGGGTAAAAATAATTTTTTTAGATCAATAATTTAACAAAAAAATGTTAAAGTGGTTTAACAAATGATTATTCGACGTTTTTTTTGTACAGATTTAGTAATTCGTTGGCTACCGCAAAAGGTGAGTTGGTATGGTTGATGATTTCAGACTTTGCAGTCTCCCAACGTTCTTTTACCGCTTCGTTTTGGTAAAAAGATTGTAATAAATGCTCCTGTACGGTTTCTCTAAGCCAATACAAATTCTGTTCGGTACGATTTTTTTCAAAAAAATGATTTTGCTTGGTTTGTGCAAAATATTCTTCAATCATCGTCCAGACTTTATCAATACCTAGATTGTAAAAAGCGCTTGCAGTACGTACTTTGGGCTGCCAGCCCGATGCTTTGGGCGGAAAAAGATGTAGGGCTCTGTTTACGTCCAATTTGGCAATGCGCGCGCGCTCTAGGTTGTCGCCGTCAGCTTTGTTGATGACTACCGCATCGGCCATTTCCATCACACCTCGTTTGATGCCTTGTAGTTCGTCGCCAGCACCAGCAAGATTGAGTAGTAAGAAAAAATCGGTCATGCTATGGACAGCTGTTTCTGATTGTCCCACACCTACAGTTTCTATTAATATGGTATCAAATCCGCAGGCTTCGCACAAAATAATTGCTTCGCGAGTTTTGCGTGCCACACCGCCCAAACTCTCGCCTGAGGCAGACGGACGGATGAATGCTTCTTCTTTTTTGACTAATTCTTCCATGCGGGTTTTGTCTCCCAAAATACTCCCTTTAGAGATAGAACTACTTGGGTCGATGGCCAAAACGGCAACTTTTTTTCCGAGCGAAAGTAAGTGTAAGCCAAAAGCCTCGATAAAAGTACTTTTGCCCACGCCAGGCACGCCCGTAATCCCGATACGTACCGATTTGTTGGCATGTGGTAAACAAGCTTTGATAATCTCGCGCGCTTGTTGTTGATGTGTTGTTTGCTGACTTTCGATAAGAGTAATGGCTTGGCTGAGCGAAGTTTTGTCGCCCTGCAAGATTCCGTTGATCAATTGCTGATGATTTTTTTTCTTCTTTCTCAGCGCTCGAATTCTTTTTACCGCTGCTGAGCCAACGTGGTCGGGTTGCTCTACGCCTTCATTTTCAGATAATGCGGATTGATTTTCTGACATCTTATCAATTTTTTACATTACACATAGGTGCTCAAAAGGGTAAATATACAAAAACTAAAAGGATAATTGCTACACTGTAGTCAGAAAGCTTTTGGTTGCGCAAAAATATGAGTAACTTTGTCCAAAAATATATGCCTCATACGACTTCGAACTCGTCCAAACCAGTTTACGCCATATTGGTAGCCATCAGTTTGGCGCATCTCATCAACGATTTGTTGCAAGCTGTGATACCGGCAATTTATCCTCGTCTCGAAGCAAAATTTGATTTATCGATGGCACAAGTAGGGATGATTACGCTTTGTTATCAATTGTCGGCGTCTATTTTTCAGCCCGTTGTGGGGGCTTATACCGATAAAAACCCCAAACCTTTTTCGCAAGTAATCGGGATGTGTTTCACGATTTTAGGAATCACTACTTTGGCTTACGCACCAAGTTATGGATATGTGTTGTTGGCGGTAGTTTTGGTAGGGATTGGTTCGTCTATCTTTCACCCCGAATCGTCTCGAGTGGCTTATCTGGCTTCTGGCGGAAGACGGAGTTTTGCCCAATCAGTTTTTCAGATAGGAGGTAACGCAGGTACTGCCATGGCGCCTTTGTTGGTGGCTTGGATTGTGCTGCCCAATGACCAGCAATACATTTTGTATTTTGTGTTGTTTGCCTTGTTGGCGCAGCTTTTTTTAGGATACATCGGCCGTTGGTACAAAGCCAATCTCAGAGATAAAAACAACAAAAATGGTAAAATCATCAAAATACCAAATTTGCCTGCTTCGCGCATTACTTTTTCGGTAGTGATATTATTGGTTTTGATTTTTTCTAAGTACTTTTATGTAGCGGGAATAACGAGTTATTTTCAGTTTTATACCATTAAAAAATTTGGCCTCACCGAGGTACAGGCACAGGTTTATCTGTTTTATTTCTTGATTGCTGTAGCGGCCGGAACCTTGTTAGGTGGTATTTTTGGGGATAGATTTGGACGAAAATACGTCATTTGGTTTTCGGTTTTGGGTGCAGCTCCATTCACCTTGCTTTTGCCTTATGCCGATTTGCAACAAACAGCTATTCTTATCGTTTTGGTAGGATTGATAATATCGTCTGCATTCCCTGCGATATTGGTTTATGCACAAGAATTATTGCCTAAAAAAATAGGAATGGTCTCTGGTTTGTTTTATGGATTTGCCTTCGGGATGGGCGGACTTGGGTCGGCTGTTCTCGGGTGGTGGGCTGATCAAACTTCTATCGAACATATTTATTTTGTTTGCTCTTATCTGCCATTGATTGGGATAATTGCTTACTTTTTGCCAAACATGAAAAAAATAACTTATACCACAGTCGAAAATGAATAACGAAATCACTTTTATCGCTAACGAATTGACAAAAATATTAGGTCAGTCAAAGGTTTTTACTGATTTGGACGAACGTAAAAAATACGGCAGCGACCATACAGAAGATTTTTGCTTTCCGCCGACAGTTGTGGTCAAACCTGAAAATACACAAGAGATTTCTGCATTGATGAAATGGGCCAACGAAAATCGTGTACCAGTGATTCCCATTGGAGCGCAAACAGGTTTGAGTGGCGGAATGTTAGCTACGCAAGGCGGTATCGGCTTGTCGACAGAGCGACTCAATAAAATCATAGCTATCGACCAAAATAATTTGCAAGTAACTACCGAACCTGCGGTAATTACAGAGGTTTTACAAAACGCCGTAGCGAAAAAAGGACTGTTTTAC
Organism: Flavobacterium sp.; assembly: GCA_041583035.1. Classification (GTDB taxonomy): domain Bacteria; phylum Bacteroidota; class Bacteroidia; order Flavobacteriales; family Flavobacteriaceae; genus Flavobacterium. The sequence goes on along the minus strand of JBFHGP010000064.1, from coordinate 6,259 downwards.
CCAGTAGATCCGTCGAGTAAAGGCAGTTGTTTTATTGGTGGTAATGTGGCCGAAAATGCTGGTGGCGCAAGGGCAGTAAAATATGGTGTAACCAAAGATTATGTGCTCAACCTAGAAGTGGTGTTGCCCAATGGCGAAATCATTTGGACGGGTGCCAATACACTCAAAAACGCAACGGGGTATAATCTTACGCAACTTGTTGTGGGGAGCGAAGGTACGCTTGGTGTGATTACAAAAATTGTCCTCAAACTGATTCCGAAGGTACAATATACCAACCTTTTGTTGGTGCCTTTTGAGCAAATAGATGAGGCGACATCGGCAGTAGCAGAGGTTTTTAAGGCGGGTATTGTGCCTAGCGCCATGGAGTTTATGGAGATTGAAGCTTTGCGCTGGACGGCCAAATTTATGGAGGTGCCCAATCTTAATATTCCTGACAAAACAGAGGCATTGCTGATGATAGAACTCGATGGCAACAATACCGAAATGATGTTTGGCGAAGCCGAAAAATTGATGGTGGTTCTAGAAAAATTTGCCATCGGCGAAATCATTTTTGCGGAAACAGACGAGCATAAAAACACACTCTGGAAAATGAGGAGAAACATCGCCGAAGCAGTCAAAACATATACGGTTTACAAAGAAGAAGACACGGTTGTGCCTCGTTTTGCGTTGACACAGTTGTTGAAAGGTGTAAAAACTATTGGTGATAAATATGGTTTTAAGTCTATCTGTTATGGCCACGCTGGCGACGGTAATCTGCATATTAATATTATCAAAGAAGATATGCCTGAAGAGCAATGGAAAGAGGTGGTGCCACAAGGTGTAAAAGAAATTTTTGAATGGACAGTAGGTTTGGGTGGTACGCTATCGGGCGAGCACGGCATAGGTTGGGTGCAAAAAAATTATATGCCTATTGCATTCAACGAAGTGCAATTGACTTTGATGAAAGGTATCAAGCAATTGTTTGACCCAAATAATATCATGAACCCAGGAAAAATTTTTCCGGATAATCAATAAACAATGAATACCATAGCCAAAAATAACGATAGTTTGAGATTCCAAAAAGTCATTGTGCTGGTTGGGATGCTGCTTTTGGTAATTAAATTTGTGGCTTGGTATACGACCAACTCAGTCGCTATTTTGACAGATGCGCTCGAGAGTATTGTTAATGTAATCAGCGGATTGGTAGGCTTGTATAGTTTGTATTTGTCGGCTTTGCCCAAAGACAAAAATCACCCGTATGGTCATGGTAAAGTAGAGTTTATCTCGGCTTTTATCGAAGGCGGATTGATTGCCGTTGCTGGTATCATCATCATTTATGAAGCCATCGGGAGTTTGCGAAACCACGTAGCGATAACTCAGCTAGACTACGGTATTTATTTGGTAGCTTTTGCAGGTTTGGTCAATTATATTTTGGGCTATATAGCGGTAAAAAAAGGCAAGAAAAATCATTCGTTGGCGTTGGTGGCAAGTGGCAAACATTTGCAAACGGATACTTATACTACAGTAGGGCTTGTTTTGGGGTTGATTGTCATTCAAATCACTCAAATATTTTGGCTTGATGCTGTTGTTGCTTTTGTGTTTGCTGGGCTGATTATTTACACGGGTTACAAAATTATCCGCGAAGCGATATCAGGTATAATGGACGAAACCGACGAAAATTTGATGGATGAGGTGGTCGATTTACTCCACAAAAATCGTCAACAAAATTGGATAGATTTACACAATTTACGCATTATCAAATATGGTAGCACGCTACATTTTGATTGCCACATGACAGTACCTTGGTATTTTAACATCCAAGAAGGACACAAAGAGGTGGAGAGATTAGAAGATTTGGTCAAAGATTATTTTGGCGATAGAGTAGAGTTTTTTGTACACCTCGATGCCTGCAAAAGCTACTCTTGTTTGATATGCAGTAAAACAGATTGCCCAGTGCGACAACAAGCTTTTGTGCAACAAATTACCTGGACGACCGACAATGTTTGTAAAAATCAAAAACACTTGGTAGACGATTAATTAAGAATTGTCAAAAAATAGTTAACCAGCCTATTTATCAATAGTTTTGCAGCTGTTAAAAATCACTTGCGTAGGTCTAGAAAAAACATTATATTTGTCTGTTACTTTTTATAGAAAATTTCAATACATATTATGAGTGAAGAAATGAATAAAAAATCGTATTCGGCCGATAGTATCCAAGCCCTCGAAGGGATGGAGCACGTAAGAATGCGTCCGTCAATGTATATCGGAGATGTAGGAGTAAGAGGTTTGCACCACTTGGTTTATGAGGTGGTAGACAACTCTATCGATGAGGCATTGGCAGGTTACTGTGATAAAATCGATGTGATTATCAACGAAGATAACTCTATTAGCGTACAAGATAACGGTCGTGGTATTCCGGTAGGTATTCACAAAAAAGAAGGCGTGTCGGCGCTCGAAGTGGTTATGACCAAGATTGGTGCCGGAGGTAAATTTGATAAAGATTCATACAAAGTATCAGGTGGATTGCACGGGGTAGGTGTATCGTGTGTAAACGCCTTGTCTGAACAATTATCAGCCGAGGTGCACCGCGAAGGCAAAATCTGGGTGCAAGAATATTCACGCGGAAAAGCCTTAGCACCTGTAAAATCTATAGGTGACTCAAGCGATAATGGGACAAAAGTAACTTTTAGACCAGATAGTCAGATATTTACCCAAACTTTGGTGTATTCTTATGATACATTAGCGTCTAGGTTGAGAGAATTGGCATATTTGAACAAAGGTATCACCATTAGCCTTACAGACCTTAGAGAGAACGATGAAAAAGGAAATCCGAAAAGCGAAGTTTTCTTCTCTGAAGAAGGATTGAAAGAATATGTAAAGTTTTTGGATGGCAACCGCACACCAATCATCTCTGAAGTTATCAGCATGGAGACTGAGAAAGGAGATATCCCCGTAGAGGTAGCTTTGGTGTACAACGATAGTTATGCCGAGAATATCTTTTCGTATGTTAATAATATCAATACACACGAAGGAGGAACGCACTTGCAAGGATTTAGATCTGGGCTTACGCGTACTTTGAAAAAATATGCCGATTCATCAGGCTTGTTAGACAAACTAAAATTCGAAATCTCTGGTGACGATTTTAGAGAAGGGTTGACAGCTATCGTATCGGTAAAAGTAATGGAACCACAATTTGAGGGACAAACCAAAACCAAATTGGGTAACCGCGAAGTGGTGTCGCCAGTATCACAAGCCGTAGCAGAAATGCTCGAAAACTACTTAGAAGAAAATCCGCAAGACGCCAAAACCATTGTGCAAAAAGTAATTTTGGCCGCGCAAGCACGCCATGCTGCTAAGAAAGCACGCGAAATGGTACAGCGAAAAACCGTAATGAGCGGTGGCGGATTGCCTGGGAAACTATCAGATTGTACAGAACAAGACCCAGCAAAAGCAGAAATTTTCTTTGTCGAGGGAGACTCGGCAGGAGGTACGGCCAAACAAGGTCGTGACCGTAACTTTCAAGCGATTTTGCCTTTGCGTGGTAAAATTCTCAATGTAGAAAAAGCCATGCAACACAAGGTTTTTGATAACGAAGAAATACGCAATATTTTTACCGCCCTTGGAGTGACCATCGGTACAGAAAACGACAGCAAAGAACTCAATGTAGAAAAATTGAGATATCACAAAATCGTCATCATGTGTGATGCGGATGTTGATGGTAGCCACATTGCTACACTTATTCTGACTTTCTTTTTTAGATATATGCGCGAACTGATAGAAAATGGCTATATTTATATCGCAACGCCACCTTTATATATGGTAAAAAAAGGAAGTAAAAAAGAATATGCTTGGACAGAGGCAGAACGTATCCGATTGGTAGAACAAATGGGGCAGGGTGCAGGTATCCAACGTTACAAAGGTTTGGGTGAGATGAATGCAGAGCAACTGTGGGAGACCACCATGAGCCCAGAGCATCGTATTTTGCGTCAAATAACTATCGAAGATCTCAAGCTAGCCGATAGCACATTCTCTATGTTGATGGGTGATGAGGTGCCGCCTCGTCGTGAGTTTATAGAAAAAAATGCTACCTATGCAAACATCGACGTATAACCTTTTTATTAAAATCTACTAATAACGAGCATTCTTATTAAATATATTTGGTAAGAATGCTTTGTATATTATATATTTGTTCGTTCAAAAAAATTAATAACTATCATAATGCAAAACAAAGGACTCGTAAAATTCATTGCTATTATTTTTACGTTGGTTTGTGTTTACCAACTATCGTTTACTTTCGTAAGTAAACACTACGAAAAGAAAGCAAAAGAATTTGCACAGGGAGATTTAAACAAAGAATCACGCTTTTTAGATTCTATCGGTAACGAGACAGTCTTTTTGGGTAATACCTACAATGAAGTTAGAGACAAACAACTTCAGCGAGGGTTAGACTTAGAAGGCGGTATCAACGTTACTTTACAAATCTCGATCAAAGACATCCTCAAAGGATTGTCAAACAACTCTAACAACGCAGTTTTTAACCAAGCGTTAGAAGAGGCCAAAGACAACCGAAGAGGTAACCAAACTTATTTGAATGCTTTCTATGACACTTTTGAAAGCTTGTCGAATGGATCAATCAAATTATCATCACCCGAAATTTTTGCCAACAGAAGTTTTCCTGAAATCAACTCAGCCATGAGTAATGATGAGGCAAAAGCGATTATTGACCAAAAAGTACAAGAATCTGTAGAGAGCGCATACCGTGTATTGGGCGAGCGTATTGACAAGTTTGGGGTAGTATCGCCAACCATCCAAATGATCGGAAACACTGGTCGTATCTTGGTCGAATTGCCAGGTGCAAAAGACATTGAGCGTGTAAAATCGCTATTGCAAAGTACCGCTCAGTTAGAGTTTTGGGAAACTTATAAAACAGAAGAAGTAATCAATACACTTGCTGCGGCAAACGAATACCTAAAAACGACTCAAGCAACCACTACAAGCAACGATACCATCACTGACGGTGAGTCTGAAGTTGACAAAATGTTGGGTGCATCAGCAAAAACAGAGCAAAACGACAACGTCGGACCTTTGCAAAGTTTGATGGTGCAATCAGGTTTTCAAGGTTCGCCAATGATTGCTTTTTACAAAGAAGTAGATACCGCAACGGTAAACAAATATTTACACACGCCAGAAGTAAAAAATATTTTTGCTAGAAACCACAGAAACCTAAGATTGATTTGGGGTAAAGCAGAAAAAGATCAGACTACCGGTGAGAGCATTGTTGCGTTATACGCCATCAAAGGTAACCCGAACAACGAGCCACCATTGTCTGGTGATGTGATTACCAATGCCAAACAAGATTATGACAATCTTAATCGTGCCATGGTTTCGATGAGCATGAATGTGAAAGGAGCAAAAATTTGGGAAGAACTGACAGGTAAAGCTTACACACAGCAATCGAGTATCGCCATTGTGTTAGACAATACCGTTTACTCTGCACCAGGAGTAACCACAGGACCAATCTCTGGAGGTAGTTCTACCATTTCTGGGAACTTCACCGTAGAAGAAGCTCGCGATTTGGCTAATATTTTACAAGCAGGTAAATTGCCAGCATCGGCAGGGATTGTATCATCAGAGATTGTAGGGCCATCATTAGGAGAACAAGCTGTAAACAGCGGTTTGGTATCTGCAGTAGTTGCATTGTTGATTATCGGCGGATGGATGGTTTTCTATTACGGAAAAGCCGGATGGTATGCAGATATCGCTTTGATGGTAAACTTATTGTTCTTGTTTGGTGTAATGACGAGCTTTGGCTTTGTATTGACTTTGCCTGGTATTGCAGGTATTGTGCTGACACTCGGTACTGCCGTCGATGCTAATATTTTGATATACGAGCGAGTCAAAGAAGAGATGAGGAGCGGATTGACTTTCCCGCAAGCAGTAGCTTCGGCATATGGTTGGAATGGCTCTGCCATGCGTCCGATTATTGATGCAAACGTTACACACATCATCACGGGTATTATCTTATTTGTGTTTGGAACAGGACCAATCAAAGGTTTTGCCACCACATTATTGGTAGGTATTTTTACTTCTTTATTTACGGCCTTGTTCATTGCACGTATATTTATCGATATCGATATCAAGAAAAATAAAATACTTACTTTTAGCACAGCTGCAACCAAAAACTGGTTTACTAATTTTAACTTTAATTTCTTAGGTAAACGTAAATTTACTTATGTGTTTTCGTTAATTGTTGTTGCAGTATCTGTTTTTTCGTTGATGA
>JBFHGP010000063.1:0-12429 GCA_041583035.1 Flavobacterium sp. | reverse complement strand
CTGCGGCAATTGATGTTAATACCGCATTACAGAATGGAGAAGACCCCCAAGAAGCTTATGCTCAATTAGCAACAGAAGTTGGAGTTAATGTGGGGCTAATATTAGTTCCTAAAGTATTGCAGAAACCAGCTGCAAAAAGCATAAAAAATACTATTAAAAAACCGGTTAAAAAAAGTATAGTTGCTCTTTCAAAAAGTAAATCTTTTGCAAAAGTTATTACATTTACAAAAAATGCTGACGGGAAATTAGTAAAAAGCCTAGATAAAGCTACGACTAAATTATTGGCAAAAGTAGGTTATAGGAGATTTACAAAAAGAACAATTATTGATGGTAAACTACAATCATTTCGTAAATTTAAAACGGGAGAATATGGATATAGGGGGGAGTCAGATAAATTCGGAAGATTATCAAGAGTAAAAACGGATAACTTGCAATTGACAAAACGAGAAGGTAGACTTTCCCATGCGTATAATACTCCTGGTAAATTGAAAGGTGATCACGCAGGTCATATGATTGGAGATAGGTTTGGAGGGTCTCCCGAATTAGATAATTTAGTCTCGCAGTCAAGCACAGCTAACTTAAGTACATTTAAAAGATTAGAAAATAGTTGGGCTAAAGCATTAAAGGAAGGTCGCAAAGTTGAGGTAGATATTCGCATTAAATATCATGGGAGCAGTAAACGCCCCTATAACTTTGAGATAGAATACAAGGTAGATGGTAGGAAATATAAAGAAACAATAAAAAATTAATTATTATTTATGAAAAATATCAAATTATTAATATTGGATAAGTATAATGAGTTGTCTAATTACCAAATAGAAAAAGAAGGTATTTATAGAGATTTAAATGATACTGATAGTACTAGTTACAGAATAGCATTATCTTTTGAGCTAGAAGATGGCGAAAGTGAACAATATCCATTAGAAGATATTTTAGATAAATATTATCTATATGTTTCAAGTTTTCTTGAAAACCCGCAAAAATCAAATGTGTTAGAGCTAGAATTAGCGGGTGAATTAGATGATGTTCTTGATGTTAAGGATATCATTGGGAAAAGAGTCTATAATGATACTTTTATAGCTGATGATGGGCAAACCTATGTTAAACTAATAATTGAATAATAACTATATGAGCAACAATCAACAAACACAAATGTGTACTAAGTGTAACAACAGTTTTAGTGCTGAATTAACGAAAGGTAATGACAAAAAAATATGTCCAAATTGTAAGAAAAAGGCAAAACGAAAGCGCCTTATATCCGGTTTAGCAGGCTTATGTTTGATAGGAGGAATTGGAAGTACGGTGTATTGGAATAATTATAAACAATCAAATGTAGTTTCATTTGGAGGTGTTGGTGAAGTGAATGATTCTATTTCAGTTGAGGTTCAAGAAGAACCTATTTTTAAAATGGAAAATTTATTTGCATCAAAAGCAGTAGTAGATGGTGTGTCAGGTTCGGTTGATAACATTGAGTCTTTTAAGCGTTGGATGAAAGAAGAGGTAAATAAGGTAGAGAAAAACAACGCGACGAGTATAAGTATCCCTCCAATTTCTTTTGTCTTTGAAAAGAATTCAACTACAATTTCTTCAGAAGGACAAGAATTGATTTCTGAGTTTCAAAAATATTACCTTCAAACAAATAAAAATGCCATAATTGAAATCGAAGGATATACATGTGATATAGGAACGGAGGAGTTTAATAGTGTTCTTTCAAAAAATCGTGCCAAAATCGTTGAGAAATTTTTAATCGAGAATAACATACCGTCTGACCGTATAGAAACTAAGTGGTATGGTAAAAGTAAAAACAGTGAATTTAATTATTCAACTATTGAGGAATATCGACGAGTCATAATTTCTATTAAAAATGACGGAAGAAGTAAATTGTAGCGATAACAAAACTACTTGTTGTAATAATGATCCTAAACCATATAATGAAGAGAAAGTTATTAGAATTCTTATTAATACAGCAGGAGATGAGTTAGAAAATTTTACTCTTTTGGGTAAGAAAATTAATGAGGATTTTAATTTTTTCGAAACGAGATAGATTACACAGAGCTAGTGAATTGAGTAGTGTTTTACAAGGCTATATCAAAAAAAGCAAAAAATTTTGTAATAATTACCACAAGGTTAGAGAAATAAATTTTTTGTGTGTAATGAAAGAAATTGTTTGTTGTATTGATACTACAATCTAAAACTTATAAAAATCAAAGTATTCTTACTTAAATTTCAAAAACCGGGTAGGGATTATCTTTACACCCCTAAGAACTCCGCTCGGTATCTTCGTAAAAACGTTGTTTTCTCTCGATAATCCTCAAGGGGACAATTAGTGAGGAAATACGCAAACAATTCCCTCCTTGAGGAGGGCTAGGGAGGTGTAAAACTTCGCTCGATATCTTCGCAAAACGTTGTTTTCTCTCGATAATCCTCAAGGGGACAGTTATGAGGAAATATGCAAACAATTCCCTCCTTGAGGAGGGCTAGGGAGATGTAAAAAAGTTATCTTTACAATATGCGAAACAAAATCATCCCATATAATCCTAATCTAAAAGAGTATGCTCGTTATTTACGAAATAACAGTACGCTTTCAGAAGTTTTGTTATGGCAGAAGATAAAAAGAAAAGCATTTGATGTAGAATTTCATAGGCAAGTTCCTATGTTGGATTATATTGTTGATTTTTATTGCCACGAATTAATGTTAGCCATAGAGATAGACGGCGATAGTCATGATTTTAAGTATGATTACGATGCAAATCGACAAGGAAGGTTAGAAGAATATGGTGTAACATTCATTCGATTTTCAGATGGCGAAGTAAAAAGAGAAATGTTTAGTGTGTTATTGGCTTTAGAGCAGACAATAGAATCACTAAAAAAATAAAACACCCCTAATAACTACGTTCCGTATTTTACACCCTAAGAGCTTCGCTCAGTATTTACATCCCTCTCGGTATTTTCACACCCCTAAAGTCCCCTCAAGGGGACAATTAGGGAAGAAATACGCAAACAATTCCCTCCTTGAGAAGGGCAAGGGAGGTGTAAAACTCCGCTTGGTATCTTCGCAAAACGTTGTTTTCTCTCGATAATCCTCAAGGGGACAATTGATTGGGAAATACGCAAACAATTCCCTCCATGAGGAGGGCTAGGGAGGTGTAAAACTCTGCTCGGTATTTTTTACACCCCTAAAGTCCCCTCGAGGGGACAATTAGTGAGGAAATACGCAAACAATTCCCCCTTTGAAGGGGGAAAGGGGGATGTTTAAATTGGCATAATTCAAATCATTGATAAGTGTTTAGCAACATGAAGCAGTTGTCCGATATTAATTTGAGATATTATTCATCAAGTAGAGGTAAATAGGGGGCAAACGCTCCTTACCTCTTCACATCTAGTGCGTCGCGTAATGCATTGCCAATCATCATAAATGCCACCACCAAAAGCACCATGGCCATGCCCGGTATCAACGCAAGATAAGCCTTGCCTAGAATGATGTAATTGTAATGCTCTTTGATCATTCCGCCCCAACTAGGTATGGGTACTTGCGCCCCGAGACCCAAAAAGCTCAGACCGCTTTCGATCAGTATAGCTGAAGCAAAATTGGCAGCCGAAATAACAATAACAGGCGCCCAGCTGTTGGGTAATATGTGTTTGAAAATTATTCGGGCATCCGAAAAACCCAAAGCCCGAGCTGCGGTGATATATTGTGCTTGTTTCAGACTCATTACTTGTCCGCGAACAATACGCGCTACCTCGACCCACATGGTGAGTCCGACAGCGATAAAAACTTGCCAAAAACCTTTACCTAACGCCAGCGTGATGGCAATGACCAAAAGTAGGGTAGGGATAGACCACACCACGTTGATGAGCCAAAGTATAAAAGTATCTATTTTTCCGCCAAAATAACCAGCAATTGCTCCCATAGTTACCCCGACAACTATTGAGATAAATACCGCAACAAAACCGATGGTGAGTGATACCCGCGTGCCTACAATCAATCGGCTGAGGTAATCTCTACCTTGGTTGTCGGTGCCTAACCAAAATTTTTTCTCTACAATGTGCTTTTCAATATTTGAGACAGATGTATCGCCCCATACACTTAATGGGATAGATTTTTCTTGTGCCAGGCTAGGTACTTCGTTGTATTGATGATAAAACAGCGTGTCTTGGCTGATGCGGTAATCTAGCACCGGAATGTTTTGTGTGTGTATAGCTGAGCCTAACAGCCAGTCGGTAGCGTTGCGTTGTTTGCTGAGTGGTACTTGTATCATGGTCACGGCAAAACCAGGAGGTTTGGTGCGGATAGATACATCGCCGTTGTTGGCGTTTTGGGTACTGTCTGGCGCAAGTAAATAGGCAAAAATACTTACCAGCATCAATAGGATAATCAACCAAAAACTGAAAACACCCCAAAAGTTTTTTTTGAACTTTTGGAGTGCTATCCCTAATTGAGATTCAGATCGGTTATTCATATTTTACGACGCTTGTTTTAGATCGTTCAAAACATTTACAGCTTCTTCAATATACAAATCTTCTTGCATATTTTTGTGCCAAGATTCTCTTTTGGTGCGTAATACAGTGTCTTGTTCAAATTGTTTTACCTCGATTGGCAAAGAGCTAAAATGCAATTTGTTGTTATAGTCTTTTAGGCTTTCGTATTCTTTTGCTTTGGCGTCGTCTTGTGCGGCTTTGGCCTTAAATTTTTCTAGATTCAGCGAAAATACTTTGTCGTTTCTACGTTCGCTTATCCATTGTGCTTGGCTATCAATGAGCTGAAAATGAATATTATTGCTTATTCTTTGCTTGCTTTTTTCGATAATTTGACCAAACTGGTGAGGCAATTTTCTGAATTTGGCCGCCTCTATTTTATCCCAAGGCATGGCATTGTCATAATCGCGTTCGCCAGTGTCGATATACAAAAACCTATCTGGCAATATGATGTCGCTTTCTACGCCTTTTAGTTGTGTAGATCCACCATTGATGCGGTAAAATTTTTGCGAAGTAAACTTCAATGCGCCCAAATCTACATCTGATTTGTTGATAATGTTGTTGAGCGTAAAATAATTTTGAACCGTTCCCTTACCAAAGGTGTGTTTCGAGCCCAAAACTAAACCTCTATTGTAGTCTTGTATCGCCGCAGCAAAAATTTCTGAGGCTGAAGCAGAATAATTGTTGACCAATACCACCAATGGACCATCCCAAATCGTTTTGATGCCATAGTTTTGCAAAGATTGTGATTCTCCTTTCGAATTTTTTACTTGTACCACAGGACCGTTTTTGACAAACAATCCAACCATGTCAACGACTGTTTTTAATGAGCCTCCACCGTTGTCTCTCAAGTCCATCACAATACCGTCAACATTTTGTTCTTTCAGCAACTTTACTTCTTTTTGCACATCAGTAAATGCGTTTCTGTACTCGTTGCTTTCGTCGCTTACATAAAATTTTGGAAGATGTATCAACCCATATTTGCCGTTTGCTGTTTCGATAATAGTCGATTTGGCAAAGGTGTCTTGTATCTCAAATCGGTCTCTGATGATAGAGATAATTTTTATGCTACCATCTACTTTTTTGACGGTTAATCTTACTTCGGTATCTTTTTTTCCTTTGATCATTTTTACCACCTTAGACAAACGCATGCCAGTAATATCTACGGGTTCTTCGTCGCCTTGTGCTACTTTGAGCACCAAGTCGCCGTTTTCGAGTTCTTTGCCTCTCCATGCAGGGCCGCCAGGCAATACTTCGGTAATTTCTACATAATCATCTTTTTTGCGTAGGGTTGCGCCAATACCCTCCATTGAGCCCGACATACTCTCGTCAAATTTTTCTTTGTTGTCTGGCGAGAGATAATTGGTGTGTGGGTCAAACTGTTCTACGATGCTGTTTACATAAATGCCAAGCCATTCTTCACGACTGATGTCAAACATGGTGTCAAAAAACTCATCCAACGATTTTTTGGTGTTTTCTCTACTTTCTTTCTCTATCTCCGCAAAGGTTTTGTGTTTGTCTTTGTCGTCATCATCGAGGTCTTTTTGGATACTGATTTTGTTGTTGATAGAAGACAAAACCGTGTATTTGAGCTGAATTCTCCAACGTTCTTTCAGTTCGTCCATGCTTTGGGCATAGGGTTGCTTTTCGTACTCGGTATCTATGCTTTCATCGGTCGAAAAATCAAACGGTTGATCCAAAATAGACTCGTAAAAATCTTGTACATCTTTCATTCTTTTTTGATGAAGATTATAACTTAGGTCAAAAAACTCAAACGATTGAGATTTGATGAGGTCGTCAATTTTGTTTTCGTATGCATTCAGCTGGTTGAGGTCTTCTTGCAAAAAGAAGCGTTTGTTGCCGTCTAATATTTCTAAATAATTGTTGTACACTTCAGCCGAAAAATCATCATCAACATCAATAGGGTCGTAGTGGCCATTGTTGATGACAAAGGTGATGAGCTCCATCAACAGCGCTTCTTTTTCTGGGTCGGGTGTGTTTTTCTTAGACATAAAACTGCACGATGCAGCGGCCAAAAAAACAACAAAAAGTAGTATTTTATAGTTCCTTTTCATAAATGTGTTTACTGATTGTATCTAATAAAAATCTAAAGTACTCAAAAATTTTCCGCAAACGTAGATTTGGGCGGATAAAATTTTGTTAAACGGTACAAAAAAGCCTTGCAAATAGTCTTGCAAGGCTTTTGTACAGCGATATTTGGCTGATTATTTTGTCAAATACATTTTTCTACGCGTGTATAAATCGTAAAAATGGTCGTCATTGAGGTCGTCGATAAACAAAATGCTTTCGCCTGTAGATTTCATTTCTGGCCCCAAAGCCTTGTTTACTCCAGGGAATTTGTTAAACGAGAATACTGGTTTTTTGATCGCATAACCATTCAACTGTGGGTTGAATTCAAAATCGGTTACTTTTTTCTCGCCCAACATTACTTTGGTAGCGTAGTTTACATACGGCTCTCCATAAGCTTTTGCGATAAATGGTACGGTTCTCGAGGCTCGTGGGTTGGCTTCGATGATGTACACCGTATCGTCTTTGATAGCAAATTGGATGTTGATCAATCCTTTGGTTTTTAAGGCTACCGCAATTTTTTTGGTGTGATCTTTAATTTGTTGTAACACAAATTCGCCCAAGTTAAAAGGTGGCAACATAGCGTTACTATCGCCCGAGTGTACACCACAAGGCTCGATATGCTCCATGATGCCTATGATGTAAACGTTTTCGCCATCACATATAGCGTCGGCTTCGGCTTCTACAGCACCTGCCAAATAGTGGTCGAGCAAGAGTTTGTTGCCAGGGATATCACGCAACAAGTCTACCACGTGTTCTTCCAATTCTTTTTTGTTGATGACAATTTTCATCCCTTGTCCGCCCAATACATACGATGGTCGTACTAACAACGGAAAGTCTAATTCGTCTGCCAATGCAGAGGCTTCGTCTGCTGTGGTAGCTACACCAAATTTCGGGAATGGGATGTCTAGCTCGGTCAATAAGTCAGAGAAACGCCCACGGTCTTCTGCCAAATCTAGAGCTTCGTAGCTTGTGCCGATAATTTTGATGCCGTATTTGTCTAGTTTTTCGGCCAATTTTAGCGCTGTCTGACCACCAAGCTGTACGATTACACCTTCTGGTTTTACGTGCTTGATGATGTCATAGATATGTTCCCAAAATACAGGTTCAAAGTATAATTTGTCTGCCGTATCAAAGTCGGTTGATACTGTCTCAGGGTTACAGTTGATCATGATGGTTTCGTAACCGCATTCTGCTGCAGCCAATACGCCGTGCACGCAAGAGTAATCAAACTCGATACCTTGTCCAATGCGGTTTGGCCCCGATCCCAATACAATAATTTTCTTTTTGTCGGTACGTTTACTTTCGTTTATCGATTGTCTCACGCCGTCAGCGGTTTCTACATCGCTTTCAAAAGTAGAGTAGTAGTATGGTGTTTGTGCCATAAACTCTGCGGCACAAGTATCTACCAGTTTGTAAACGCGGTTGATGTTTTTTTCTTCTCTAAGTTTGTATACTTCGCTTTCGAGGCAGTTGAGCATATGTGCAATCTGTCTGTCGGCAAAGCCTTTTTGCTTGGCTTCTAGCAACAGTTCTTTTGGTAGTGTATCTAGGCTGTAATTTTTGATTTCTTTTTCGAGAGAATATATTTCTTCGAACTGTTTCAAAAACCACATGTCTATTTTTGTAATTTCGTGGATGGTTGATAACGGAATGCCGTATTCGATGGCATCGTAGAGTACAAATACTCTGTCCCAGCTTGCGTGGGTGAGTTTATCGATAATCTGGTCATAATTTTTATAACCTTTTCCGTCGGCACCCAATCCGTTACGTTTGATTTCGAGCGATTGAGTCGCTTTGTGTAAGGCTTCTTGAAACGAGCGTCCGATACCCATTACTTCACCTACCGACTTCATTTGTAGTCCTAAAGTTCTTTCAGCGCCTTCAAATTTGTCAAAATTCCAACGCGGAATCTTCACAATGACATAGTCTAAGGTTGGCTCGAACAATGCCGAAGTGTTTTTGGTAATTTGATTTTCTAGTTCGTCCAAAGTATAACCCAAAGCAAGTTTGCTGGCAACTTTTGCAATTGGATATCCTGTGGCTTTTGATGCCAATGCTGATGAGCGAGACACACGAGGGTTGATCTCAATAGCTACGATATCTTCTTTTTCGTCTGGCGAAACGGCAAATTGTACATTACAACCACCGGCAAAATTTCCAATCCCACGCATCATTTTGATGGCCATGTCGCGCATGCGTTGCATGGTTTTGTCAGACAAAGTCATAGCTGGTGCAACAGTGATACTGTCTCCAGTGTGGATGCCCATTGGGTCCATGTTTTCGATGGTACAAATAATTACGACATTGTCGTTTTTGTCACGAAGTAACTCTAATTCATATTCTTTCCACCCGAGTAAGGCTTTGTCTATCAAAACTTCGTGGATAGGCGAAGCTTCGAGTCCGCGGGTGAGTAATTCATCAAAATCTTTTTCTTCGAATACAAAAGAGGCTCCTGTGCCACCAAGTGTAAATGAAGGTCTAATCACGAGCGGAAACCCAAATTCTTGGGCAATTTCTTTACCTTCGAGAAAAGAAGTAGCTGTTTTTGCGGGTGCACATGGGATATCAGTTTCTCTCAAAAATTCTTTAAATTGCTCTCTATCTTCGGTGATGTTGATTGCGTTGATGTCTACGCCAATAAGTTTTACATCAAAGTCTTTCCAGATTCCTTTTTCGTCAGCTTCCAAACACAAGTTTAATGCAGTTTGCCCTCCCATTGTCGGTAAAACAGCATCAATCTCTGGATGCTTTTTCAGGATTTCGATAATCGATTTAGTCTCTAACGGTTTTAGGTAAACGTGGTCTGCCATCGACGGATCTGTCATGATGGTTGCAGGGTTAGAGTTAATCAGGATAACTTTTAGTCCTTCTTCTTTCAATGATCGGGCTGATTGCGAACCAGAATAGTCAAATTCGCAGGCTTGTCCGATAATAATTGGTCCCGAACCGATAATGAGGACTGTCTTAATTGATTGATCTTTTGGCATGAGGTGTTTTGTTTTGATGTAAAAATACGAGTAATTTTGAAAAAAGTACAAAAAAAGGCGTTACGATAAAAGTAACACCTTTTGTTTTATGATTGAAAAATCATTATTTTTTATGTCTTGGTTCACAAGAAACAGTCAATTTGTGGCGGCCTTTAGCTCTTCTGCGGGCCAACACTTTTCTTCCGTTTACTGTAGCCATTCTATCTCTGAAACCGTGTTTGTTTCTTCTTTTTCTTTTTGATGGTTGAAACGTTCTCTTACTCATTGCTTATAGTCTTTAAATCTTAATTCTACTTAAAAATAAAGCCATCAATCAAAAATGGCTACTTGCTCATTAAAGCGGTTGCAAATATATAAACTTTTTTGCACTTACAAATGATTTTTTTAAAATTATTTTTACCTAGTTAATTTATTTTAACTTTTGCAAGTCTTACGCCATGCGTTGACTTACATCTTTGGTAAATTGGCTATTTGATGGCCTGATGTATATCAAGTACAAAATGACCAATACACACAATATTAAAAAGGCTGGTTGTAGGATTAATAAAAGAAAAATAGCGCCTTCTAATAGGGCATACCTGACGATACAAGCTGAGCGGTATTGTTCTGCTTTTTTATCCAAATCTAATTTTGGGTCTATTTTTTTGAGAATCGATCGGTACAGTATGTTACTGAGGTTGATGGCAATAATTGGTATCAAAAAAAAGAGGATATCATTGATGCTCAGCGCTTCTAGATTCAGTTGGTAAAGCGCTTTGATGTCACCGATGATAAAGCAAGCGGCAAGCGTGCCTGTGCACATGGCAAGATGTATGATTTGATAATTTCTTTCACGTAATGTAGCTTTTGATGGGTCAAATATATCAAAAATAAATTAGTTGTCGTTGTTGTTTTGGTGGTAGCCTATCAGCAAGTTTACAAACAAATGATAGGAGCGCATGCCTTCTTTTTGGTTGTTTATTTTCAGGAAATTACCATAAAAAACTTTTGTCCAGTCGGCACTGATGTTTTTGTTGTTTTGCCAAAATTCATCAATCGATTGAATGTCTTGTTGGGTGCTTGTGTTGAGTTGCTGATAGAATTTTTCTGCTTTTTCTGGTGCAGTTCGAAAAACTTCGCGCAGGCAATACCGCAGCGCATAAAGGTTGGCCGCATACTGGTAGACTTTGTTTTCTTGGTTAATTAGCGCCAAATAGCCCAAAAAATTAGCCTCGCTCTCGCTGGCAAAACCCAATTGATGTGCGATTTCGTGCGCAGTGGTCATGCAATGTGTGAGATGAGGCACTTCGCTATTCACTTGGTTTTCGTGTGTAAAAGGGTTGAAATATCCGCCAATACCCATTTTTGACAACGCCATGCTGTAAAAAGATGCTTTGACGTCGCTGATATAAGCAGTGTTTTTGTCGATTTGCTGACCGATTTTTTGATAACCTTTACGTGCTGCTTGGCTAAAAGCGGTGCTATTTTTGTCAAATTGTGTTGTATTGTTTTCTTTGTTTATGCTGTGTTGTAAATCGTTGGTTTGATTGATAAGTCGTTGCGTTTCAGTTTCTAATTCTGCTTGTTCATAAGTGGTTTTGATGTTCATTTTGTTGGCCAAAGGCGTTTGATAATTGCACAATCCCCAAGAAAGATTGAACCAAAAATAAAAAATAGCCACAAACTTGATACTCAATTGTATCAATCTAGGTAAAACGCTCTTTTTTGCTTTGATGATGCGGATTATTTTTTGCAAGAGAAATATCACAACGAGTGCATACAATATGTCGCCAACCGAAAAACTAAATCGGTCAAAAATAAAAAACAGTCCCCGGTTGAGCGGTTGGTAGATGTACGGAATGTAAAAGTGGTCTATCCAATCAGGGTTCGATTTACTTATTTGTGTAATCAAATAGGTGGCGATAAGAAGACTAATCCACAAAAATGTTTTTTTCATTCGGATAAATATTGAGCAGTAAATATACATAAAGATTTGATAAAGTTGTTTTAATTGTATTTAGAATAAATAAAAATAAATTATATTTGTACCCAAATTCATTCGCTAATTAATGATATTGTGGGAAAGAAGAAAAAAGATAAAGAAGCCATTTATTTTTGTGACGGAAAAAAATGTGGACGATATAATGAAGAGCCTAAATCGTTGTTAGAAAATTTGTTGCAAAAAAGCGATTGTGGCGTATCGCTCAAAAAGATGAAATGCCAAGGCTTGTGTAAAAAAGCACCGGTGTTTTATTTGCCTACTTCTAAAAAGTATAAAAAATGTGTAGATGCTGCCAAAGTTACTAAAATGGCAGAACAAGTGCTGGCGTAAATATTTGGTCGGTGCTTGTCGATTTTTAAAAGATTAGCTATTTTTTGATAATTGCTTATTTTTGTAAAAAACTTATTTACCATGAACACCACTCCCGAACATGACAAAAGAATGGCAACGATGACTTTTGCCTCTGTATATCCGCATTATGTGACCAAGGTCGAAAAAAAAGGTCGTAGCGTAGAAGAATTACATCAAGTGATACATTGGTTAACGGGGTTTGATGCGCAAAAATTGCAAGAAATGATTGATACAAAAGCAACTTTCGAAGATTTTTTTGCCGCAGCTACCATTCACCCAAACGCTTCATTGATAAAAGGAGTAATTTGCGGTTATCGTATAGAAGAAATCGAAACACCGCTGACAAAACAAGTACGTTATTTAGACAAATTGGTGGACGAATTGGCCAAAGGTAAAAAAATGGAGAAAATATTGAGAAGTTAATTGATTAACAATTAATTAGCTAAAAATAAAAAATCCGTTCTCATCAGAAAACGGATTTTTTTGTTGGCCTACTAGGACTCGAACCTAGAACGACTGAACCAAAATCAGCTGTGTTACCAT
>JBFHGP010000062.1:0-12533 GCA_041583035.1 Flavobacterium sp. | reverse complement strand
CCATTAGCGTAATTCTTTCGATGTGTTTAATCTCTTTAAATTCAGAGAAAGATTCTATTAGCTCTATATTTTCCATGACTTTTTTGATTAAAATGGTATTACCACAACTGCTTTTTCTATATCTTTTATACTTATCTTTTCTGATCGGGTGACAGTTGTTTTTCCTTTCCCGATTTCTTTTGGTTCTCTAGATTTCCATTCAATTTCGATGGTATCGTCCTGAACATCAATTAATTTTCCTGCAAATTTACCACTCTGGGTTTGTATTTCTAGCTTTCTGCCTAAGTTTTTTTTATATTGTCTAGGCAATTTTAACGGAGACAATGCCCCAGCAGAGGTTACTTCGAGCGAAAAATCGTGTTCTTCTCTATCCAATTGATGTTCAACCGCTCGACTAATGGTGATACAATCATCTAACGATACCCCCTTGTCGCCGTCTATCACCACAGTGATATTGGCTTCTGGAGTGACAGTCACATCTATCAAAAACAAGGCTGGAGACTTTTCAAAAGCCTCGTCTAACAACTCATTTACTCTTTTTAATAAACTCATATCGTTATAAAAAGAGGGGACCTCTCGTCCCCTCATATTTTAATTTGGGACAAATATACAACTTTTTTATGCAAACTATTTAAAAATTAAGTATATTTATCGACATAATAAACTATGAATCTTTACTAAATATCAATTTTATGAAAAAAATATTGGTTCCGACCGACTTTTCTGAGCAGGCGGGTATTGCGCTAAAATCAGCTACAAGTATCGCCAAAAAAACAGGAAGCGAAATCCTTTTGTTACACATTATCGACTTGCCTCAAGAGGCGATGGATGCGATACAGCCCGGTTTTGACGTGCCCGAAATTATCTTTTTTAAGAAAAATGCGGAGTCGAGATTGTCTCAAATATCAATGTCACCAGAGCTAAACGGACTCAATGTTTCGCAAGTTTTGAGATTAGGAAAAACTTTTGATGTGGTTAATCAGGTGGCCAAAGAAACTGATGCAGACCTTATCGTGATGGGGTCGCATGGGGCGAGTGGTTTCAAAGAGGTTTTTATTGGATCTAACACAGAGAAGGTAGTGCGTACTTCTGATGTGCCTGTATTGGTGATTAAAAATGACGAAACCTTAACTGTTTTTGAAAAAGTGGTTTTTGCCATTGATTTGGGTGCAGAAGTTAAAGATTCAACCAAAAAAATGATTAAATTTTTTAACGCTAACGAAATCGTACCAAAGTTTTTGTACGTAAATACGCCTAATAACTTCAAATCTACCCATGTGGCAAGAGAAATGGCTGACGAATATATCGAGCAACTCAATATTGGTGATTATGAGTTTGATATTTACAACGATGTAGATATCGAGAAAGGAATTCTTAACTATGCTGATGATGTAGATGCTGATTTGATAGCAATGGGTACACACGGGCGAACAGGTTTTGCTAGATTGCTCAACGGTAGCATCAGTGAAGATTTGGTTAATCATTCGCCAAAATCGGTGCTTACTTTCAAATTATAAAAACATTACATTATAAAAAAAGGCTCGTTTTTTCATTAAAAACGAGCCTTTTTTTATGCTTTGTAGCAAAAACAGTCAATTATGTGGTCGTTGACGATACCTACGGCTTGTAAATAGGCGTAAACCGTGGTTGAGCCCATAAATTTGAATCCTCTTTTTTTCAAGTCTTTGGCGATTTTGTCTGACAAAGTCGTTTTGGCAGGCACTTCTGCTATCGATTTGAATCGATTTTGAATCGGCGAATCATCCACAAAGTTCCATAAATAGTTAGAAAAACTACCAAATTCTTTCTGTATCTCCATAAAATTTTGTGCGTTGTTAATAGCTGCTACAATTTTGCCTCGATGACGAATAATGCCCGCATTGTTGACCAACGCTTCTATCTTTGAATCATCATATTTTGCAATTTTTTTATAATCAAATTGATCAAAAGCTTCGCGAAAATTTTCTCGCTTGCGTAAAATTGTTATCCAGCTAAGTCCAGCTTGGAACGATTCTAAGACCAAAAACTCGTATAAAACAGCATCTTCACGAACTGGGATTCCCCACTCAGTATCGTGATATTTTGTATAAAGTGGGTCGTTGTCTGGCACCCACTGGCATCGGTTGATTTTTTTTGTTGCCATTAGTTCATAAGATTTGTAGGATTTGATTGCGGAAAATTGTTTTGACTTTCGTCTTTAAACGAACCAAAATTGTAAGTTACACCAATGGTAAACATGCGTTTTTCGGCTCGGCTGACGTCTCTTAGGTCGATGCCGTTGCCAAAAACATTAACATCGTGACCTTGGTTATTGAGAAGGTTGTCAACGCCAAGGTTTACAGACCATTTGTTGTCGGCAAATTTTTTGTTGAGCGACACACTCAAGCCTTCGATAGGTTTGTTGAGTTCGTACAAGCTCGTCACGCCTTTAAACATACGATAATAATTGATAAACAATCGGGTGTCGTTGCCCAAGTAAAACTGTGAATAGGTGTAAAGGGTGATGTTGGGTTTCTCAAATTTTTCAGGAACAATTTCTTTATACCTGTTGCGACTGTAAGAAAAATTAACATAGGTAAATGATATTTTGTCGATTTCGAACTGATTGGCATTCTCAAAAATTTCTCCTAGACTTTTGGTAAAAACCATGTATGGGATAGGCAGTCCGATGCTAAAATGGTGTGACTTTACATCATTAAAAGAAAAATTCTTACTTTCGAGCAAACCATTATTGGCGATTTCGTACAACGAATAATTTTGTTTCGGCAAAATAGAATAACCGTATCTTACGTAAATATAATCAAAAAAAGTAAGTTCTGCCGATAAGTTATGGCTCAACTCTGGCTCGATGTTAGGGTTTCCGGCCACCGATAAAAATGCACTGTTACGCTGAAAAACATTGGGGTTGAACTGGTCTGTTGATGGTAAAGACATGCGCTTGTTGTATCCTAACGAAAAATAGCCGTTAAAAATAATAGGATATTTTAAGGATATTGTCGGGAAAAAACCATTGTAGTTTTTTTTGAGATTCAGACTGTCTGTCTGTGTTATCGTTTCATAAGTCAGGTTTTCGTGACGCAAACCTGCACTGGCCATCATCTGTCCCAGCCTGGACGAAACCGAAACATAGTTGGCAAAATTGGTGTACTCAAAGGTGTACGGAATGTATTCTCGGTCGTCACTCCAAGTATAGTCTCCTTGGTTGCGTACGTTGGATGCAGTGTAGTGACTACCTGCCGATAGCGTGCCTTTGAGTATCGATAATGGAGTTTCGAAATCTAATCTATTGTGGCTATAAACTTGATTGTTGTTGTTTTGTATTTCAGACAAAAATTCGTCTTGATACCACAAGGTGTTGCTGTTGTTTTGGCTATTCCAATTGGTGTTAGAGTTTACTGTAAGCTGTGTGCCCAAAGTATCTAACTGCTGATTGTAAATTAACCCAAGCGTGTGTCTGTTGCTATGGTTTTTGTTAAATGTTTTTTGGTTGCCAATTACTGTTTCGTCATTGATGGTTTGGGTAAATCGACCGTTCGATGAAGGCTTGCCGTAAAAATGTGAATAATTGTATTGAATGTTGAAGGTAGCTTTGTCATTGAGGCGATATTGCCATTTGTTGCGCAAAAAATAACTTTGAAACCAATTGTTGTTTTCAAAAATTTCGTGATTGCTTATTTCGTTTTCTTCAAACTGATAGGCATAAGCATTTTCTTTTTCGCTGGTCGATTGACTGTTGGTATAGCCAGTGGTAAAATTCCAAGAAAATTTATTTTTTTTGAACAACAATTGTGCGGTGCTGTTGTTTTTGATGTTGTCATTAATGGTGGTTCGGTGCGAAATACTCCCGCTGATACCCGCAATTTTTGCCTGCTTGGTGATGATATTGATAATCGTACCATTAAAAGTAGCACTGTATTTTGCCCCAGGATTGTCGATAACCTCTATACTTTTGATACTGCTTGCAGGCAAACTTTTCAAGAAGTTGACCAATTGATCTCCGCTCATCCCTGTAGGTTCATCGTCTAGAAATATGGTCGCCAACTTGCCATTGTGCCCCACTTGCCCAGTAGTAGTGATAATCACACCGGGTGTTTTTTCGATGGCTTCAAACACACTGCCTTGGTTGAGTGCGGTGATGTTTTCGACATTAATCACTTTTTTGTCAGCATATTGTTTGATGGCTTGTCTGGTCTCATCAATCACTAAAACATCCAATTCGTTTTCGAGAATTTTGCTAAAAGTAAGTTGTAAATATTGTTGCTCAACATAGGTCAGCTCTTTGTATTCAGATTCAAAATCTGGGTATGACCATCGGATGGTATATTGCTCGATATCGTCATTGATGGTAATCACAAAACGTCCGTTGTTATCGGTTTTTGTGGTGTAGTGATGGTTTCCGCTCTCTAATTGCACGTCTACATCGGGCAATGCGAGCTCGTCAAAAGTTACTTCGCCTTTGACGGTTTTGTTTTGGGCAAAAGTTATTACAGACAAGCAAAGCAAAAAAACACAAAATATTTTTTTCATAGATCAATTTTTAAGGCAAAAAAACCGGGAAAGCCCGGTTTTTTTATTTTTGTTGCAATTTAGCTTCCATGCTCAAAGTAGCGTGCGGCACCAGCTTCAATCGTTCTTTTTCGATTAATTTTCCGGTTACGCGACATATACCATAAGTTTTATTCTCGATGCGTACCAAAGCATTTTTTAGGTCGCGAATAAATTTTTCTTGACGAATCGCCAAAGCCGAGTTGGCCTCTTTAGACATGGTCTCGCTACCTTCTTCAAAGGCTTTGAATGTTGGCGAAGTGTCGTCTGTGCCGTTGTTGGCGTCGTTGGTGTAAGCACTTTTAATTAGCTCTAAATCTTTTTGTGCTTTTTCTATTTTTTGCAATATTAGCTCTTTAAATTCGGCCAAATCAGCATCCGAAAAGCGTACTTGTTTGTTGTCAATCATAATCAAATTTTTTTCACTTCAATAAGTGTGGTTAAATTATCAAACTCAATCATCGTGCCGTTTTCTATTGTCGAAACAAAAGAGATGCTTTCTGTCAAAGTTTCTGCTTTGATGTAAGCCTCGTTTGCCTGTACGGCATCTTCAATTTCAGACTGTGAGCTAAGGGTAACATTTACTTTGTCGGTAACTTCAAAACCAGAGTCTTTTCTGATGTTTTGGATACGGTTTACCAACTCGCGTGCGATGCCTTCTTTGCGCAACTCGTCTGTTATGGTAATGTCTAGCGCAACGGTTATGCCGTTTGCATTCGCCACTAGCCATCCTTCAATATCCTGTGAAGAAATTTCTACTTCTTCTAGGGTAATTACCACCTTTTTCTCTGCAATATCTACGGTGATTTCACCATTTTTTTCCAATACATTGATTTGTTCTTGGTCAAAAGATTGGATAGTTTTGGATATCAATCCCATCTCTTTTCCGAATCTAGGGCCTAATGCTTTAAAATTTGGCTTGATTTGTTTCACCAAAATATCCGAGGCATCGTCGAGCAACTCTACTTCTTTGACGTTTACTTCGGCTTTGATGAGGTCTTCAATCAGGCCTATTTCGCTACGTTGTTTTTCATCCAATACCGGGATGATAATTTTTTGTAACGGTTGGCGCACTTTGATCATTTCTCGCTTGCGCAATGACAATACGAGCGATGATATGGTTTGTGCTTTTTGCATGCGGCTTTCCAAATCTTTGTCTACGTGTGTGGCTTGATACACAGGAAAATCGGCCAAATGTACAGATTCAAACTGTTCTTTTTGTGTTGCTTGTGTTAAATCTTTATAAAGCTTGTCCATAAAAAACGGTGCAACCGATGCCGATAATTTGGCGACAGTCACCAAGCAGGTATAAAGTGTTTGGTATGCAGCGATTTTGTCTGGGCCATATTCGCCTTTCCAGAAACGTCTTCTGCACAAACGTACATACCAGTTAGATAAATTTTCTTGTACAAAATCCGAAATCAATCGGGTTGCTTTGGTTGGTTCGTAGGCAGCAAAACTCTCATCAACTTCTTTAATCAAGGTGTTGAGTTCAGACAAAATCCAACGGTCGATTTCTGGCCTGTCAGCAAGAGCAATTTCGTCTTCGCTGTACGTAAACCCATCGATGTTAGCATACAAAGCAAAAAACGAATAGGTGTTGTACAAAGTGCCAAAAAACTTACGACGGATTTCTGTGATTCCGTCCAAATCAAATTTGAGGTTATCCCAAGGGTTTGCATTGCTGATCATATACCAACGGGTAGCGTCTGGGCCGTGCTCACCGAGTGTCTCAAACGGATCTACGGCATTGCCCAATCGCTTAGACATTTTGTGGCCATTTTTGTCTAATACCAATCCATTCGATACTACATTTTTGTAGGCTTTGGTGTCAAAAACCAAGGTAGCGATGGCGTGTAAGGTGTAAAACCATCCACGTGTTTGGTCTACGCCTTCTGCGATAAAATCGGCAGGGTAGGCGAGGTTATTCTCTACCAATTCTTTGTTTTCGAACGGATAATGCCATTGGGCATAAGGCATAGAGCCAGAGTCAAACCAAACGTCGATAAGGTCGGTCTCGCGAGTCATCGGTTTGCCTGAGGCAGATACCAATACGATGTCGTCTACCACATTTTTGTGTAAATCGATGAGGTTGTAATTTTCTTCAGACATATCACCAACCACAAAATCGGCAAATGGATTATTTTTTTGGAAACCAGCTTGGATAGATTTTTCGATTTCTGCAATCAATTCTTCTACCGATCCAATGATGATTTCTTCGTTTTTATCTTCTGTACGCCAGATAGGCAAAGGGATTCCCCAATATCTCGATCGAGACAAGTTCCAATCATTAGCGTTTTGTAACCAATTGCCAAAGCGTCCTTCGCCAGTAGCTTTTGGCTTCCAGTTGATTTCTTGATTGAGTTCAAACATACGTTCTTTAACGTCTGTAACTTTGATAAACCAAGAGTCTAGCGGATAGTACAAAATAGGTTTGTCTGTACGCCAGCAATGTGGGTAACTGTGCACATATTTTTCTACTTTAAAAGCCAAGCCGCGCTCTTTGAGGCTGATGGCAATCTCTACATCTACAGATTTTTCTGGAGCATCAGCAGCATCATAATATTCATTTTTGACATATTTGCCTGCCATATCACCCATTTGTGCAACAAATTTACCTTGCAAATCTACCAAAGGCACGGGTTTGCCTTCGTCATTTAATACCAACATTGGTGGTACGCCAGCGTCTTTGGCTACTTTGGCATCGTCTGCACCAAAAGTTGGTGCGGTATGTACAATCCCTGTACCGTCTTCTGTGGTTACAAAGTCACCCGGAATCACCTGATAGGCGTTTTCGGCGTTTTCGAACGGCTGCGTATAAGGCAACAATTGTTCGTATTTTGTCCCAACAATATCGGCACCTGTAAAAGTTTTCATTACCCAGTATGGTATGGTTTTGTCGCCTACTTTGTAAGCAGCAATGCCGTCTAGGTCTTTTACTTCTACATACTTACCGGTCATTTGTTTGCCGATAAGTGGTTTGGCCAAGATAATGTTGATAGGCTCAAAAGTATATTGATTATATGTTTTGACTAATGCATATTCGATTTTTGGTCCAACGGTAAGCGCGGTGTTACTTGGCAATGTCCATGGGGTAGTGGTCCAAGCGACAAAATAGATATTGCCCAAATTTTTTAAAAACTCAGGTAATGTGTTTTCTACGGCTTTGAACTGCGCGACAATAGTGGTGTCAGATACATCGCGGTAGGCGCCAGGTTGGTTAACTTCGTGCGAAGATAGTCCTGTGCCAGCTTTTGGCGAATATGGCTGAATAGTATAGCCTTTGTACATCTGACCTTTGTCATAGATTTGCTTGAGCAACCACCATACAGATTCCATATACTTTGGCTTGTAAGTGATGTACGGGTCGTCCATATCTACCCAATAGCCCATTTTTTCAGTCAAATCGTTCCACAAATCGGTATATCTCATCACTGTTTTTTTACAAGCTTCGTTGTAATCTGCGATAGATATTTTTGTGCCGATGTCTTCTTTGGTGATGCCAAGTTCTTTTTCTGTCCCAAGCTCTACTGGTAGGCCATGGGTATCCCATCCGGCTTTTCTTTTTACCTGAAAGCCTTTTTGGGTTTTGTATCTACAAAAAATATCTTTGATAGCGCGAGCCATTACGTGGTGAATACCAGGTTTTCCGTTGGCAGACGGCGGTCCTTCGAAAAAGACAAATGGTTGGTTGCCTTCTCTTTCGTTTACAGACTTTTCAAATATATTGTTGTCTTTCCAGTAATCTAATATCTCTGATGCGATTACTGGTAAGTCTAATCCTTTGTATTCATTAAATTTTTGACTCATACTGATACTTTTCTTATCGAACTGCGAATTTACATAAAAAAGCAAAAAATTAATAATCAAATTGATAGATAATATTTTTTGCTAAAAAAAATCCCTATCGATAGCCGATAGGGATTGCTTATATAAGTAGGGATTACTTATTATTTGCTTTCTTTGGCTGCCTTGGCTGCTTCTTGTGCTGCTTTCATAGCTGCACGTGACATTCTTACTTGAGCAACTACAGTGTTGTCTGCGTGTAAAAGTTTGAAGTTGTCAGCCTCTACTTGTGTAACGTATAATTTGTTACCCATGTCTAGGTCAGAAACGTTTACTTCTACAAAATCAGGTAAGTTTGAAGGTAAAGCACGTACTTTTAGTTTACGTTGGTTTAATCTCAATACCCCACCAGCTAATACACCTTTTGCTGTACCGTTTACTTTTACAGGTACTTCCATAGTGATTTCTTTGTCTTGTTGTAATTGGTAGAAATCGATGTGTAAAATTTTGTCTGATACTGGGTGAAACTGAATATCTTGTAAGATAGCGTCAGTTTTTTCTCCGTCCAAATCAATTGCAACTGTGTGCACGTTTGGAGTGTAAACCAAGTTTCTGAATGCTTTTTCTTCTGCTGTAAAGTGTAATGGCTTTTCTCCTCCGTAAATCACGCAAGGTACCAATCCAGCATTACGTACGGCTTTAGTCGCTGACTTGCCTACGCTTTCTCTTTTTTGTCCTTTAATTGAAATTGATTTCATTTTAAAATATATAAAAATTAATAAAAAATTACATGATAAATTTGTCGCTAATCGAAGTGTTGTTGTGTACCATGTGCATTACATCGGCAAACAAATCAGCACAACTGATTACGCGAATTTTTTCGCTTGACTGTTTTAACGGAATTGAATCTGTAACGATCAACTCTGTCAAGGCAGATTTTTCAATCTTTTCATACGCATTACCTGATAAAATGGCATGTGTACAAATAGCTCTTACGCTTAGCGCGCCACGCTCCATCATCACATCTGCTGCCTTGGCCAATGTGCCGCCAGTGTCTATCATATCGTCAACCAAAACTACATTGCGGCCTTTTACATCGCCAATTAGCTCCATGGTTTCGATTACGTTAGCTTTTTTGCGTTGCTTGTAACAAACAACAACTTCTGAGCCTAAATATTTTGAGTAAGCATACGCTCTCTTAGATCCGCCCATGTCTGGCGAAGCAATAGTTAGGTTTTCGAGGTTCAACGACTGCACATAAGGCAAGAAAATGGTCGATGCAAATAAGTGATCTACAGGTTTTTCAAAAAATCCTTGGATCTGATCTGCGTGTAAATCCATTGTCATTACACGTGTTGCGCCAGCTGTTTCGAGCATTTTGGCGACTAATTTGGCACCTATCGGTACACGTGGTTTGTCTTTTCTGTCTTGACGTGCCCAGCCAAAATAAGGGATTACTGCAGTGATGTGTCTTGCCGATGCTCTTTTGGCAGCGTCTAACATCAACAATAATTCCATCAAATTGTCTGAGGTCGGAAATGTAGAACAAATGATAAAAACTCTCAGTCCACGAATAGATTCTTCAAATGAAGGTTGAAATTCGCCATCGCTGTAGTGTGAAACGGTTACTTTGCCTAAAGCCCCCCCGTACTCTTTAGCGATTTTTTCTGCTAAACCTAAGCTGCCTGAGCAGGCAAATATTTTGGCTTCTGGTTTACTTGGTGTCATGAGTATCTTGTTCTATTGTTTATTGATGGTGCAAATTTAGAAATATTTTTTTAATTATCATTTTTTTCAACTTTTTATTTGCAATCAAAAAAAAGTGTGTATATTTGCACTCACAATTACGAAACAAGAATGCCTGAGTGGCGGAATTGGTAGACGCGCACGACTCAAACTCGTGTTCTTCGGAGTGTGGGTTCGATTCCCACCTCAGGTACAAAAATCCTCGAAAAACTTTTCGAGGATTTTTTTATGTCCAAATATTCAATGAATTAGGTGTATAAAAAAAACCTCAGTCTAATTGGCTGAGGTTTTGGCGTTTATTCGATAATAGAAACTCTAACGGTGTTGACCATTCCTTTTTCTTTGATAGGCATCGAGGCAAGATTAATGGTATAATCTCCTTCTTTAACATAGCCGTTTGCCTTAGCTATTTGGTTGATATCATCAATGGTAACATCGGTGCTTTCGTACTTGTCGTAGTAAAAAGCGGTTACGCCCCATAGCAAACTCAGTTGTGTGAGCATGTGTTTGTTTGACGTAAAGGCTAAAATATGTGCTTTTGGGCGCCATGCCGATATCTGAAAAGCGGTATAACCAGAGTTGGTCAATGTGTGTATAGTTTTGGCTTCGATGTCATTAGCCATAATAGAAGCGTGATAGCATACTGATTTGGTAACGAATCGTTTGGTTTTTATTTTTGGGTCGATAACATCTAAATGTATTAATGCAGAATCTTCTACACTTAGAATAATCTGACTCATCTTTTCAATCACTTCTATCGGATGATTACCAATAGAGGTTTCGCCTGAAAGCATGACGGCGTCTGCACCATCCATAACCGAGTTGGCCACATCGTTTACCTCGGCGCGGGTAGGTGTAAGGCTAGTAATCATGGTCTCCATCATTTGTGTGGCGATGATAACGGGTATCCTAGCTGTTTTTGCCTTACGTACGAGTTGTTTTTGTATCAAGGGCACTTCTTGTGCGGGTATTTCTACCCCAAGGTCGCCTCGTGCCACCATTAACCCATCACAATTACTGATTAAGTCGTCAATATTAGTTACCGCTTCAGGTTTTTCGATTTTGGCGATAACCGGAATTTTATAGCTTGAATTTGACGCAATCAAATCGTTCAATTCTTGTAAATCTTGTGGTGTTCTCACAAAAGATAAGGCAATCCAATCTACTTCTAGCTCTATGGCAAACTCTGCATCTTTGATGTCTTTGGGAGTCAATGCCGGCAGCGATACTTTGGTGTTGGGTAGATTTACGCCTTTTTTTGAACGCAAAGGTCCGCCTTGTATTACCTCTGCTTTTACTTCAGATATGCCATCGGTTGCTACAACTTTAAAAATCAATTTTCCGTCGTCGAGCAAAATGTTCTCGCCTGCTTTTACATCTTTGGCAAAGGTTTTATAATTCATGTATACGCGTTGCGCCGTACCCAAAAACTCTTCTTCGGTAGAGGCAAAGGTAATTACATCACCCTCCTTGAGTACAACTTCGTCTTTCATCACGCCTACACGTAGTTTTGGCCCTTGCAAATCGGCCAAAATACTAGTGTTATAATGATGTTTTTCGTTGAGGTCTCTGATGATTTTGACTTTGTCTTTGATGTCAAAATAATCGGCATGCGAAAAATTGATTCGAAATACATCTACACCTGATTTAATCATCTTGTGAATCACCTCTTCGGTGCTACAAGCTGGTCCAAGTGTGGCTACAATCTTTGTTTTTTTTCTTAGTTTCATATTTAAAAATATAATCTTTCTGTGTGTTCTTTTTTAATAAATTCCCATTCTGCTTGATATACAGCAGATACTTGAGGTATGTTTTCGAGTGCGGTGGCTATGCTGTCAGTGTCAAAAAAATCGTCACAATCTTCGATGACAAATAGGTAGTCAAATCGTTTGAGCTCGGGTATTAAAAACGAAGTCAAAGCTATTTTTTCTTCTGTTTGTGTAAAAAGGTCGTTGTTGGCGATTAACCCTTCTTTATTATGACTTACGGTCGAGTGGTTGCTGATGAGTCGCCAAACTAGTGAGTTTTCTTCATCAATATAGGTGTAATGGCAAAATTGACTTTCGGTTGTTTTGCTACTCAAGGCTATTTCTTTGCGCTCTTTCGAAAGCTGAATCTGCAAATTTGTATTGATAAAATACGCCAAACGATAGTCTTCTAGGTTGGATTGAATAGCAAATAACAGTTTTTCTTCGGAGTAGCTATCTGCCAAAGTCAATTTGATAACGTTTTTTGATTGCTGACTTTTCATTTCTCTACAAATTTACAATATATATTAACGAGAGAAAACTTTTGGTCGTTTGTTTACCTTTTGTTAACTCAGCTTTTCTTTTTTTTGCAAGGTATAATAGGCTCTTTTGGCCGCTTGTTCTTCTGCTTTTTTCTTGCTTGTTGCCCGGCCTTTGGCTATTATTCTGTCGCCATAATGTAGTTTGACCACAAAGTGCTTATTTTCT
>JBFHGP010000061.1:0-12883 GCA_041583035.1 Flavobacterium sp. | reverse complement strand
CACACAACTGTTTTGCATAAGTGTTTGTTATGGTTGAATGTTAACTAATTGATTGTTAAATGTATAACGATACAAAATCACCCTAAAAGTACAACTAATTGCTCAGATAGTCAAAGACTGATTGTGAATTAATATTTAATATTTTTTGAATAGAGCTATCGCTATCTCTAGCTTTTTCGCTATTTTAGTTTTTTCAATGTAAATAATGACTACCAAATGAATTTTTTTAGAAAAAAAACTGTGGATAATATCCTAGCCGACCTCGACAAACAAAAAGCCCAAGGCAATAGTTTGGGACGTTACCTTACTTTGCGAGATTTGGTTTTTTTTGGTATAGCAGCCATTGTGGGGGCGGGTGTTTTTAGTACCATAGGGCAGGCGAGTGCCGATGGAGGTCCGGCAGTGATTTTCTTGTTTATTTTTACGGGATTGGCTTGTGGGTTCACCGCTTTTGCCTATGCCGAGTTTGCGTCGATGGTACCTGTCTCGGGTAGTGCTTATACTTATTCGTATGTGGCTTTTGGCGAAATCGTAGCGTGGATTATTGGTTGGGCGCTCATCATGGAGTATGCGATTGGCAACATTACCTTGGCTATCTCTTGGAGTGATTATTTTACCGGTTTGTTAGAGACGGGCGGTTTGCATTTGCCACAGTGGATACAAATGGATTACCTCTCTGCATACAACGGTTTTCACGATGCAGAGGCATTGATGCGAGCGGGTAAATCGTTTGATGCCTTGCCGATGAACCTCCAAAACACTCATCAAGCTTGGGTAAATTCGCCTCAGTTTTTTGGTTTTCATCTGGTGGCTGATCTTCCAGCTTTGGGTATTATTGTATTGATTACCTGGCTAGTATATAAAGGTATGAAAGAGTCGAGAAACGCAAGCAATGCCATGGTGATTGTCAAAATGGCGGTGGTACTCTTGGTGATTGCTGTTGGAGCGTTTTATGTAGATACGGCCAATTGGTCGCCATTTGCACCAAACGGATTAGAAGGTGTGCTCAAAGGTGTGTCGGCAGTGTTTTTTGCTTACATCGGTTTTGATGCTATTTCTACTACGGCCGAAGAATGTAAAAATCCGCAAAAAGATTTACCTCGTGGCATGATGTGGGCAATTATCATTTGTACCGTATTGTATATCGCTATCGCTTTGGTGCTTACTGGTATGGTCGATTATTCGATGTTGGCTGTTGGCGACCCGCTAGCGTTTGTGTTTAAAGAATTAAATCTCAAATGGTTGTCAGGTATTATAGCGGTAAGTGCTGTGGTGGCCATGGCGAGTGTGTTGTTGGTTTTCCAGATGGGGCAACCGCGCATTTGGATGAGTATGAGTCGCGACGGACTTCTACCTAAGCGTTTTGCTAAAATTCATCCCAAATACAAAACGCCTTCGTTTGCGACTATTGTTACTGGTTTTGTGGTTGCTGTGCCAGCGCTTTTTCTCAACCTTACCACAGTTACAGACTTGTGTAGTATCGGTACATTGTTTGCTTTTTCGGTGGTTTGTGCTGGCGTGTTGATTATGCAAGACAAAGAAATTCAGCGTGGCTCGTTCAGAACACCATATATCAATGCACAATTTATTTTTCCGATAATATTAATTTCTGCCTTGGTTTGGGCTTTTGGTTTTAACCAATCCAACACTTGGCAGTTTATCAAAAATAGTCCACAGATTAGCGAACCTACGGCTTTGGTGACTTCAATGACCGAGGTCGAATCTCAGCATGTCGCACAATATTTACAACAAAACGAGGTGTCAACATTTAATAAAAATACTGATGTAGAGGCTTATCTTTCTGATGTATATGTCAATCAATTCAATGATTATGAAAATTTGGTGGTTGCTTTGCCGATTGCGGAGCATAAAAAATACGAAACTGGTTTTTCGTTGTTTCAACACAAAATTCCGATGTGGTTGTTTATCATCAGTATGTTTGGGTTGACCATTTGGGCTTACCGCAAAAAATTATCTTTAATTCCGTTGCTTGGGCTCACTTGTTGTTTGTATATGATGGCCGAATTGACTGTGTGGAATTGGATTTACTTTACCATTTGGTTACTGGTAGGCTTGTTGATTTATTTTAGCTTTTCTGCCAAAAATAGTAGACTGAATCAAAAGTAGAGATTCAGCCCAATTAACTATTCTTTTGCTTGTAATATTTGCTGAGTTTCGAATATACTTTTGATGTTTTCGTAGGAGTTTTTTAAGGCGAGCTCGGCTTGTTCTTCGTTTAGCCACACTGCTTTGTCGATGCCTTCGGCTGTTTGTGGTTGCAAACTCCCGGTATAATTGGTTTTCATCAAATACCAATGTGTGATTTTTAGGCGAAACTCTCCGTTGCGTTTAAAAACATGATAAGTTTTTTTTAGTTTTTCACCTATTTCTAGGTTTTTTACACCAGTCTCTTCCTCGACTTCACGAATGGCAGTTTCGG
The DNA here is from genome assembly GCA_041583035.1 of Flavobacterium sp. Lineage (GTDB taxonomy): Bacteria > Bacteroidota > Bacteroidia > Flavobacteriales > Flavobacteriaceae > Flavobacterium. Next base: position 10,443 of record JBFHGP010000061.1, on the reverse strand, counting down.
ATAATTCTTCATTTTTTTCGATGCCACCTTTAGGCAAATCCCACTTGCCATTGCGATGTATAAACAGCATTTTGCCTTCACTGTTATACACCAATCCGCCCGCAGCTTTATTGACCGTTATTTTTTCCTTAAATTTTTTGTATAATTGATTTTCATCAGGATGGTATAAAATAGCTTTGGTATATTTGCACTGATAAAAGCCCTTGATAATCTTATGAATATTAGCGGTTTCTAACAAAAAAATTTTAAAATCAGTTTCTTTTTCGATACTGTTTGTTAAAATTAATAGTCTATTGTTCACAAAAACTTTATACATTTGCATTATGATATTTAATGAAAACACAGCTCAGAAAACAGCTCAATTGCTTTTGGAGATCAATGCGATTAAACTAAGTCCAAACGCCCCTTTTACATGGGCATCAGGTTGGAAATCACCTATTTATTGTGATAACAGAATAACGCTTTCGTATCCAGAAATTCGTCGCTACATTCAAAATCAATTTGCTACAAATATAATAGAAAAATTTGGGAAACCAGATGTTATTGCCGGAGTTGCTACCGGAGCGATCGGAATCGGACTTTTGGTTGCCGAAGCATTAGATTTACCCTTCGTTTATGTTAGGCCAGAGCCCAAAAAACACGGACGTAAAAATCAGATTGAAGGGCATTTGGCTCCCAATCAAAAGGTAATCGTTATCGAAGATTTGATCAGTACAGGCAAAAGTAGCTTGCAGGCAGTAGAAGCTTTGCGCGAAAATAATGCCGAAATCGTAGGTATGGCAGCAATTTTTAGTTACGGTTTTCAGGTAGCGCAAGATAACTTTGAGCAATCGGCTACGCAATTATACACTTTGAGTAACTACGAGACATTAATCAAGCAAGCAGTCAACCAAAAATATGTGCAGCCAGAAGATGAAGAAACGCTAAAAATTTGGCGTACCAATCCGGCGCAATGGAACCAATAAATATACAGTTATGCAATTAGAAAGTTCAAAAAAAACAGTCAACTACTCGGCAGAGTATATATTTAATAATCTCTCTGATATCAAAAATTTTGAAAAATTGATGCCAGAAAACACTTCAAAGTTTGAAGTAATCGACGAAAATTGTTTTGTGTTCGGACTCAAAGGAATGCCCGAAATCAAATTGGTTAAAAAATCGGCTACACCTAATAGCGAAATCGTTTTGGGTGCAGCGAGCAGCAAATTGCCTTTCTCGCTCACTGCCAAAATTGATGAACAAACTGCCGATAGCAGCGATGTGCAATTGTTTTTTGAAGGTGAATTTAACGCCATGATGGGTATGATGATCAAAGGACCAATCAGTAAATTTATCGAAACCTTGGTCGGAAATATGAACAAATTATAAAAAATAACTTATCAATTATATAATCAAGCCACTCTGATTTTTGTATGTTTTACAAAGTTGGAGTGGTTTTACAGTAAATACCTAGCCATGAACACCAAAATTGTCAACCAAGAGATTGCCCAAGAAAGAAGGGCGTTACTCAATCATCCATTGTATCAAAAAATCAAAAGTGTAGGCGATTTGCGTCATTTTTTAGAAATTCATGTATATGCCGTTTGGGATTTTATGTCGTTGCTCAAAGCTTTGCAACAACAACTTACATGTACCACCACACCTTGGTTTGCTTCTTATTTTCCGCAAACGAGATATTTGATCAACGAAATTGTATTGGCTGAAGAGTCTGATTTGGCCATCGACGGGCAACGCCTGAGTCACTACGAAATGTATGTTGATGCCATGCAATCTGCCCAAGCAGATACGGGTAAAATTGAACAACTGATAGACTTACTGAAAAATGGTGTAGAGATTAAACAAGCAATCGATAGTCAAAACTTAGATCATAGAGTGAAAGACTTTTTACACTTTACTTTTGAGGTGATTGCGGCTAAAAATCCGCACGAGATAGCAGCAGCTTTTACCTTTGGACGAGAAGATTTGATACCTGATATGTTTACAGAAATTCTAAAAGGATTACAGCAAAATTCACCCAATATCGATTTGTCTAAACTGATTTATTATTTTGAGCGCCACATAGAGTTAGACGGCGATGAACACGGGCCAATGGCTATGCAAATGATTGACGAGCTCTGTGGTGACGATGAGCAAAAATGGCAAGATGTTATCCAAGTATCTAAAGCAGCATTGGCAAAACGCTATCAATTGTGGGATGCAATTTTGGACGCCATAAATTAATATCAATCACTTTTTACCGCCTTTTTATACACTTGTAAGGCGCGCGCTCTTGCCATGCGATGTTCAACCATTGGTGTAGGGTAGGCAGATGTATTGTATTCGGGTACCCACTTTTTTACATACACCAATTGTTTGTCAAATTTTTCGGTCTGAGTTGTAGGGTTAAAAACTCTAAAATAAGGCGCAGCATCACAGCCCGAACCTGCTGCCCATTGCCAGTTGCCATTATTTGCTGATAGGTCGTAATCATTGAGTTTTTGCGCAAAATATGCTTCGCCCCAACGCCAATCAATTAACAAATGTTTGCATAAAAAACTAGCTACTATCATGCGTACACGATTGTGCATATACCCCGTTTGGTTGAGCTGTCGCATGCCAGCATCAACTATGGGGTAGCCTGTTTTGCCTTCACACCAAAGGTTAAATTCTGTTTCATTATTGCGCCACTCAATCGCATCATATTTTGCTTTGAAAGCATGATGAACAACTTTTGGAAAATGATATAATATCTGCATAAAAAAATCTCTCCAAATCAATTCGCTAAGCCAAGTTTGGTTGTGTTGTAGGGCAAAAGTCACGCATTCACGAATGCTAATCGTACCAAATCTCAGTGCTGTGCCCAATTGTGTGGTGTGCTGCATGGCCGGAAAATCGCGGTATTTGTCATAATCGTTGATGATAGATTGATCAAGCGTTGGTTCGGTAAATCGAAAATCAGTTTTTTGAAAACCTATGTCTGTCAAAGTGTGAATGTCTGCAAACTTTTGTGGATAAAAATTAGACAACGAGTAGAAGCGTGGCTGATAATGTGTCGGTGTAAGCGTTGCTCTCCACTTTTTGGCATACGGAGTGTACACCGTATAAGGTGTTTGGTCGTTTTTAACAATGTCTTTTTCGTCAAAAATAACCTGATCTTTGTAGGCTTTGAAGGCAATGTTTTGTGCAGCAAAAAAAGCATGAACATTTTTATCGCGCCGGATGGCGGCTGGTTCATAATCTCTGTTGGCATACACTGCTTGTATGTCATAAGTAGCTGCGAGCGAGGTGAAAACATCTATCGGACGATCGTGAAATGTTTGCAAGCGACTGCCTGTTTTTTGTAATTGAAGGTTAATTTTGGTCAACGCTTGGTGAATGTAATCTACTCGTCTGTCTTGTGGATTTTCTAACTGTTGCAGGATATTTTTGTCAAAAATAAATATAGGCAAAACATCAAAACCATTTGATAATGCGTGAAATAAACCGGTATTGTCATGCAAACGCAAATCACGTCTGAACCAAAAAATAACTACTTTATTCTTCATTCAGGTATGGATTGTCATTGTTGTTATGTTCTACCCAAATCAATCGAGAAGTGTCATAACCAATATCTGTGGCAATTTTTAGATAATCGTTTTTTACCTCTTCCGGAATATCTTTGGTGCGAGACAAAATCCATAAATAATCGAGATCTTTACCGGCAACCAGCGCATATTGGTAGTCATCATCCAAGGCAATCACATTATATCCAGCATAGAATGGCCCAAAAAAACTAACTTTGAGTGCTCCCACATTTTTCGCGTCTCTAAACTTGGCTACACCTTCAGCTTTTTTCCACTCGTTTTCCACATAATTATAACCGCTATTGAGCACATTTACATGACCATCTTCATTGAGGCTGTATTGTGCAGATACATTGTTGAGATTTTTCTCAAATTTAAAATCAAATCGAGCAATTTCGTACCAAGTACCTAGGTAATTGTCTAGCTCAAAATTACTGACAGGCTCCGCTTTTTCAGGGATAGATGAGCATCCGCAAAAAATAATTAGCAAAAGAGCAAACCATCTGTGTGTTTTTATACTTATTATATTTTTCATCTGAGTGTTTTTGGGTTGATATTCAAAATTACTGATTTTATGCTGAAAAATATAATTAAGTAGTGTGTTTCTGTTTTGTTATTCTGTATTTATTTGGCGATTTTTAACTTTTTATTTGCATACTAAAAAAAAAGTGTTACATTTGAATTATAAACTTAAAAAGAAAACGCCTATACAACAACAATACTTTTGAAATTACTTAACGACTAAAAGTATTGATTATGAAAAATAATGAACCTAACGATGCGTTGCTGGTGAGGCAGTATATGCACGGAGATGAACAGGCGTTAGCAAAACTGATTGACAAACATCAATCAAAAATATATAGTTTTATTTTTTCGAAAGTTCGCAACAGAGATTTGTCTGAAGATATATTTCAGGACACTTTTATAAAGGTTATTCACACCCTAAAAAAAGGTAAGTATAACGAAGAAGGTAAATTTGTATCGTGGGTGGTACGCATCGCACACAATTTGATTGTAGATTATTACCGAAAAAACAACAAAATGCTGATGCAGCGAGAGTCAGAAGAGTATCCTATTTTTCGTTATTTACCCGACCATTCACCGTCTGTCGAAGACGATTTGCAGCAAATACAAACCAAAAAAGAAATTTGTGAATTACTTTGTCTATTACCCGACGACCAGCAAGAGGTGGTAAAAATGCGTATTTTTGAAGACTTGAGTTTTAAAGAAATCGCCGATATTACTGGAGTAAGCATCAATACAGCACTAGGCAGAATGCGGTATGCGGTGTTGAATATGAGAAAAATTTTGGATCAAAAAACAATTTTATCAGATTGAGTACAATATTTTTTTGTCGGTTGCGTTATCTTGTTATAACCTAAAAATAACTGTATGACAGAAAACTACTCAACCTCAAAAAACAAAGCATTAAAACCTAAAAAATCGACCATTGATAATATACTGAGTTATTCTCAGTCGTATAAAGTGGTCAAAACGAAAAATTTTTGCTTTGGCATGAATGTAAATTAATCAAAGAGCGCTTCGGCGTTCTTTTTATTTTTGCGCTTTGTACCAATCGTTTATCACCGACTTTCTACCAACTGTTTGTGTGATGATATCGTTTTCTAAATTCCAGCCGCGCGCAGGCGAGTAAGCTCTGGCGTAATATATAATTTGTAGGTGCAGCTTGTTCCACAATTCTTCCGGAAAAAGTCTTTTGGCATCTTTCTCTGTTTGTTCAACACTTTTTCCGTTACTCAAATTCCATCGGTACATCAAACGATGAATGTGTGTATCTACCGGAAAAGCAGGAATGTCAAATGCTTGCGACATCACCACGCTCGCAGTTTTGTGCCCAACGGCAGGTAACTCTTCCAAATCGGCAAAATTTTGAGGTACTTTACCCTCGTGTTTGTCAATCAAAATGTGGCTCAATCCATAAATTCCTTTCGATTTCATCGGCGTTAGTCCGCAAGGTCTAATAATTTCGGCAATTTCTTCTACAGACAATTTTACCATATCATACGGATTGTCAGCTGCAGCAAACAAGGCAGGAGTAATTTTGTTGACACGTTCATCAGTACATTGTGCCGATAGTAATACCGCAATAAGCAAAGTGTATGGGTCTTTGTGGTCGAGCGGAATGGCTGGTTGTGGGTAGATTTTTTCTAAAGTGTCGATAACAAATTTGATTCGTTCAGATTTTTTCATGCCGATAATAAATGATAACTTTGGTTGAGATTACAAAAATAAGAAACTATGACGACATTAAAGATAGGAGACAAAGCACCAAATTTTGAAGGCATTGACCAAGACGGAAACACAATAAATTTACAAACTTATGCTGGCAAAAAAGTAGTGTTGTTTTTTTATCCAAAAGCATCTACTCCAGGTTGTACGGCCGAAGCTTGTAACTTACAAGACAATATACAACGATTTGAAAAAGAAGGGTATAAGGTAATTGGTGTAAGTGCCGATTCGCAAAAACGTCAGGCAAATTTTGCTAAAAAAAATGAGCTGACTTATCCGTTAATTGCCGATGAAGATAAAAAAGTTATCAGTGCATTTGGTGTTTGGGGACCAAAAAAATTTATGGGACGTGAGTATGAAGGTATTCACCGTACAACTTTTGTGATAGACGAAAAAGGAGTTATTGAGAATATAATTGCCAAGGTAAAAACCAAAGATCACGCCAATCAGATATTTGAATAAAAAAATCCGCTTCGGCGGATTTTTTGTTTAGATCGAAATGTAGTTTACTTCGTCTTCGTAAGAGCGTACTGCTCCGTTTTCGAGGGTTACCAGCAAGCGACCTTCTTCTGTCCAACGGGCGTTTTTTACCTCTTGCCCGATAAAAATCTCTAATTCTCTCCCGCTTTCATCAATGATATAAAGCATTTGTCCATCGATTCTGAAGTTGTTAGAGTTTTTAAAATTTTCTGTAAATTCCATAATGTGATATTTTTGGTAAAAATAATAAACTTAGTTGCATATTGTTGCATTTGCCGTGTTTTTCTTTGTAGATTGTACGATTTTAGACAAATCCAAAAAATCGAAAAAAAGTCTTTGTCGGCTTTTTAATTCACAAAATCAGTTACTTATCCTAAAAATGTCTCTTTCTTGCTCGGTGATGTTTTCGCTAATCAATGAGTTTAGGTATTCGTCATATAGTCATCGATTCGAGGTAATAAGTGAGGTATTGTCATAAATATTAGCCTTTTGATTAGGTTGATGATTTTTAAACAAAAAAGCTCTTATGAATCATAAGAGCTTTTGAGAATAACCGAGAAAGTTGTTATTTTACTTTTACCCAAGTTTGTGTGCGTCCAAGTGCTTGAATACCAATATATCCGCGGACATCTAACTTGTTATTTCCGTTGAGTTTGATGGCACATTTGTAGGTTTTTCCAGTGTTTGGGTCAGTGATTGAGCCACCAGAGTATGATGAGCCGTCTTTTTCTAATCCTTTGATAATCACCAATCCTTTGATAGGTTTGCCTTTGTCGCTACCTTCGCATTTGTCGCATTTTGCATCTTTTTTATTTGTCAAAATTTCGACTACTTTTCCGTATAGTTTTCCGTTTTGTTGATAAATTTCAACGATTGATTTTTCTTGACCAGTTTTGTCGTCTATTGTTTTCCATTTTCCGGTAAAACTTTGGCTAAATGCACCCAATGAGCACATCATAAGCACCAATAAAGCAATTGTTTTTTTCATGATTCTGTTTTTTTGTTTTTACTAATATACAAATTATTTTTCTTTAAACGATAAATTGATGCATTTAGTTCAAAACCAAGAAGTAATATCATACAATTTATCCAAATATAAATCATCAATACCAAAAGTGTGCCAATAGAGCCGTAAAGCTCATTGTATTGTGCAAATCGGGTAACATAAATCCCAAAACCGTAAGAGGTGAGTATAACCAAGACTGTAGTAAAAAATGCTCCGATGCTGAAAAAATGTATTTTTTTTGTCTCTTTTGCGCCATATTTATACAATACACAAGTAATCAAAAAAATCATACTGATGATAAAAATTGGTCTAACTATTTGCGCAACAATCGGATAATCTGTAAAGTGCATGTAAACTTCCATAGTCAGGAAAACGGCTAGCGAAAAAAGTAACATGACTGACATGATTAAGGATAAAATCAAGGCTATAATGTATTGTCTGATAAAATTGCGTGTATTGGCAATATGATAGGAAGATTCAAAGCCGCTGATGATAGCATTTACACCGTTCGACATCAAAAATATCGACATCAATACCCCTGTTGATAACAAGCTTTTGTAACTGTTGTTCATGATATCAATAAGGATAGACTCGACTGCGCCATAAGTGCTCGGGGGTACGCCGGCTTCTACAAATGTCAAAAAATCTTCCTGAAAATTCTCGATAGGAATGTACGGAATAAGGTTGAGGATGAATAATGCAAACGGAAACAGCGCCATAAAAAAACTAAAAGCAATAGAGCCTGCACGATAGGTAAAGGCGCCTTCTATAATGCCCTTGATGTATAATGCTCCAAGGTCATAAAGCGTCAGGCCTTCGAGGCGAGGCAATTTTACTTTTTTGGTGTAATTGATGGCTTTCTGAAAAATATTCACATTTTTTAGGCTTATTCCACAACAGCTTTTAGACTCAAATCTAGATTGTAAACAGAGTGGGTGAGTGCGCCGCTAGAGATAAAATCTACTCCACACTCGGCATAACTCTTGATGGTTTTTTCATTGATATTTCCAGAAGACTCTGCCCAGCATTTTCCGTTAATCATTGCAACGGCTTTTCGCGTGTCTTCGTAATTAAAATTGTCAATCAATATTTGGTAAACGCCGTCGTTTTGTAATATTTCTTCTATTTCTTGTAGATCTCTCGCTTCTACAATAATTTTTAGGTCTTTGTTGTTGGCTTTCAGATATTCTTTGGTTTGATTGATAGCGGCCGTAATACCACCGGCAAAATCGATGTGGTTGTCTTTGAGCATAATCATATCATACAAGGCAAATCGGTGGTTTTCGCCGCCACCTATTTTTACTGCCCATTTTTCGATAGCTCTGATGCCAGGCGTAGTTTTTCGGGTGTCTAGCACCTTGGCTTTGGTGCCTTTTACTAGGTTTACAAAAAACTGAGTTTTGGTTGCGATTGCGCTCATTCGTTGCATGCAGTTGAGTACCACGCGCTCGGCTTTGAGTATCGATAGCGAGCTACCTGTCACGTAAAAAGCAATATCACCATATTTTACGGGGTTTCCGTCTTCGATGAGTACTTCTACTTTTAGGTTAGGGTCTACGTAATCAAAAACCATTTTGGCAAACTCTACTCCGGCCAATATGCCTTCGTCTTTCACTAATAATTTGGCTTTGCCAGTAGCTGTTGTAGGTATGCAAGCGAGTGAGCTGTGGTCGCCGTCACCTACATCTTCGCGAATTGCATTTTGTATAATGAGTTGTAACTCTTCGTTAAATTGCTCTTTCGTAATCATTTTTTTTGCTTTGTTGGCTAAATTACAAATTTTTACTCATCATTTGATGGTTTTAAAATTGATATTTGCAGCAGACAAAAGTTGATTGAATAAAAAAAGCGAGAGAACCACCTCTCGCTTGTAACCAAAAAAACACTTATGATACCTCCAGTACAAAACTGAAGGTCAGCACAAACATAATAAAAAAATCACTGTTCTTCAAACTTTTTAAGAACATTTTCTTTAAAAGTTTCGCCGATAGGTAGGGTGATTTCTGGCAAAACTATCTGTTTGTTCTTGATAGATTGCACCCGATTGGTCGGAATAATATATGATCGATGAATGCGAATAAATGCTTCTGAAGGTAGCTTCTCGATGATGTTTTTCATCGACATTCTCGCTACAATTTTACTTTTATTGTGTAGGTAAATTTGGATGTAATCATCCAAACTTTCGATATACAATATTTCAGAAAAATCTACTTTATATAGTTTGTAATCAGCACGTATCATCAAATAGTCAACTACTTTTTCCATTTGGTTTTTTGCCTTTTCTACAGCCGTTTGCCAGCGTGCTAGGCTTATAGGTTTCAGGATGTAGTCTACCGCATTTACATTAAAACCTTCGATGGCATAATGATCGTAGGCTGTGGTAAAAATCACCAGAGGCTTTGTAGGGAGCGATTTGTAAAAATCGACCCCATTTTGCTGAGGCATTTCGATGTCGAGAAAAACTAAATCTACTGGGTATTCTTCGAGATATTTAAAAGCTTCTTCTGTGTTCGTAAAAGTTTTTTCGAGACTTATATCTGGTGTTTTTTTACAATGATGCTCTATCACTTTTAGCGCCAGAGGTTCGTCGTCTATGGCAATGGCTTGTATCATTTTTCGATGTTAATTTTTAGGTTGATATGAAAAACACTTTCGCTGTCGGTGATTTTCAGTTTGTGTTGATTAGGGTAAATATACATCAATCTTTTTTTAGTATTTTGGATACCAGTATTACTTTTTTTATGATTTTTTGGATGACTTTTTGCTTTGCTGTTTTTGATGTCCATTTCTACCAAATTTTCTAAAATATTGATATTGATATGGATAAAAGAATTTTGGTTAGGGTTGAGACTATATTTAAACGCATTTTCTATAAACGGAATAAATATTAAGGGCGTAATCACTTGTGTATCTATTTTGCCTGAAATTTGTAAACGAAAATCGGTGCGCTCATCAACACGTAGTTTTTGTAATTCGATATAATTTTGAATATAGCTAATCTCTTTTTGCAGCTCTACTTTTTCATGACTACTTTCGATTACCACATACCGCATGATATCAGACAGTTTGAGGATAGCCTCTGGCGCTTCGTCCGATTTTTCTAGTGTCAGAGCATATAAACTATTGAGCGTATTGAACAAAAAATGCGGATTGATTTGCGCTTTG